>JBQNBN010000019.1:0-32736 GCA_052169915.1 Treponema sp. | reverse complement strand
TTACCCCCCCCCCCCCCCCCCCCCCCCCGTACTCCGGCAGGGTGCACTTCTCTATACCCGTCTTATTTTAACGCGGCGCCGAATCTCCCTTCTTCAGCATCCGGCGTCATCACGTTCAGAATGCGTATAAATTCATTAAAAGGAGATATTATATGACTTTACGTTCCAGTTTAATTTCGTTTTCCGTTACGCTGGTAGGAGCGGCGGTTGTGATTGCGCTCGGGTTTTCGCTGGTGTCGATGCGGACAAACTTTGAAAATCAATTTTACAAAAGTACCGACGCCATTCTTGCCAATGCGTCAATCGACTTGCAGTCGGACTTGCTGTTCGGTTATGCGCGTTCGGACGCATGGGCGACCAATCCGCTTGTTTCCGACTGGCTGCTTGCAGGCGAACCGGAGGGCGAATACAAACAGACGGTCATGAACCGGCTCGTCGAATTGTCAAATGAAGAAAACGTTATTATGGCGTGGGTTGCAAGCGCCGCGACCGAGCACTATTACCTTACCGACGCAAATCACAACATCAAGTTTTCACCGCTGTCGCGCGCAGAGCCTTCCGACTCGTGGTTTTACAATAGTTTGACTTTAAGCGAACGTATTACATTCAATATCGATCCGAGCAAGGAAACCGGCGTTACCGGCTTGTGGATTAACGCAAAAGTCCTCGACTCTGGCGGAAAAACGCTTGCCATTGCGGGTATCGGGCTTGATTTGAATAATGCCGTCGCAAAGGTAAAGAGCCTTGTCCCGTCGCCTCATTCGGTTTTGCTGCTGGTCGACACGAACGGCTCCGTCGTTATTTCATCCGGCAATGACGAGTTCGGAAGCAGCGTGCAGACGCGGATGACTGCCGCGACAACGCCTGTCAAAAGTTTTCCGAATATCAAAATGTGGCGCACGGCGGAAAGCGGCAGGATGATTTATGCTGAACGGCAGATCGGCTCGATGCCGTACAAAATGGTTTTGATTGCGCCGGTCAAGGATTTTGTGCCGAATCTTTTTGCAATCGCGAAAGGCTCTCTTTTTATTACCGTCGTCATCATGCTTTTGACCGTCATTTTTATTTGGTTCGGCGTAAACCGCGTTACGGGGCGCATAA
This sequence comes from Treponema sp., assembly GCA_052169915.1. Lineage (GTDB taxonomy): Bacteria > Spirochaetota > Spirochaetia > Treponematales > Treponemataceae > Treponema_D. The sequence continues at coordinate 31,635 of JBQNBN010000019.1, read as the reverse complement.
ATGCGGTGCATTCCTCGTTCCAAGAAATTGCGCGCGGGAATTTTACTGTCAAAGTCGCCGTTAAAAATGATGAACTCGGCAAAATCGGCGAGTATCTTAATCAAATGGCGCAGGCGATGTGCGTTTCATTCGTCAAATTTAAGGAAGAAATCGCGGGGATGAAAAATATCGTCAGCGTTCTTGCGGCAAACGTTACGGACACGGCGGAGGCGGTTTCGGAAGTTACCGAAAACATACAAGGCGTCAAAAAAGAGGCGGACGAGCAGGCAAAGAGCGCGGCGGACACGACGGCGGTCGTTACGCGGATTATCAATATTATCGAACGGCTCAACAGTCGCATCGAAAAACAGGCTGAAAATGTTGTGCAGTCCTCTGCTGCAATCGAACAGATGACTGCAAATATTGCGGCGATTACAAAGTCGCTTGAAAAAAGCGATGCGATGACAAAGGAATTGACGGACGCGACGGCTGAAGGCAAAAAGACGCTTTTGGTTTCCAATGAAGTGAATAAAAAGATTGCCGAAGAATCCGGCGGTTTAATGGAAGCGAGCGCAGTCATTCAAAATATTGCGTCGCAAACAAACCTTCTTGCGATGAACGCGGCGATTGAAGCGGCGCACGCAGGCGAATCGGGAAAAGGATTTGCCGTCGTTGCGGACGAAATTCGGAAACTTGCCGAAGAGTCCAGCGCGCAGGGAAAGGCGATTACCGAAACGCTGAAATCGCTGAGCGATGAGATAGCGCTTTTGTCCTCGTCGGCAAAAACCGTTGAAGATAAATTCGACAGCATTCAGGCGCTTTCGGAAAATGTACGCGGCATGAGCGCCCAGTTGACTGCCGCTATGCGCGAACAGGAAAACGGCAGCCGCGAAGTGCTGGGCGCCATCAGAAACATAAGCGCCGTAACGCAGGAAGTAAAAGACGGCTCTGCGGAAATGCTTGCCGGCGGCAAAGAAGTCGCCGGCGAAATGCAAAAACTCGACTCTCTGACCGGCGCCATTAAGCGCAACATGGACGCGATGTCCGGCGAAGTAACCCACATAAACAACGCCGTCCGCGAAGTAAGCGCCATCACCGCAAAGAACAAAGAGAGTATAGAAACGCTTGCTGAAGAGGTAGGGAAGTTTAGGGTATAAGCCGGCGGTATAGAAAAGAGTTTGGCAGGGGGCTGAGGAAAAAGTTTAAAGACTTTAGCGGAGTTGCCGCCTGCCCGAGTTTGCAGCAAAACTGCAAACTCGGAGAAAATGGAGACTTTTGGTATGTGTAGTGCGTAGTTTTGTTCGTCGTCATGAAACTTGAGTTTTGGGGCAGCGGCAATGGAGAGCGTGCCCTAGCATTGTGCAAACGTGCTTTTAGGCAGAAACCCCACTCCCCCGTTTTCCGTGCAATTTTGCCGAATGGCAAAATTGCATGCGGATGGGAAACTCTGTTAAATCTTTCAAATAGAGTTCTCCCCATCCGCGAAACTCATGCAGACGGCGCGCGGTTTTATCTTTTTCTCTCCATTAATTTTGCAGCATAATGCGCAGCGGCTGCGAACAAGACAACGATAGCGATATAGTCGGTAAAGAATACGGTATAGCCTTTTTCCAGATCAAGAAAAAAGAACTGCTGCTGCAAAATCAGATAGCGCCACACGCCGCGCGAAATAAACGCATAGAGACCATAGGCGCACATACCAGCAAGCAGGATATTGAGCATAACTGCTTTGAACCGCGCCAGTTCTTTCCCTACCGCCTGTTTATGCTTTGCTGCGATTTTTCGAACAATCATTCCTGCATGCAGACCGATATGCAGCGACATAAACAGAAAATACCAATGGCTGCCGAGCATATGTGCTATCCGTGCAAAGTTTGCACCGAAGCCGATACCCAAAAATGCAAACACGTGTTGCGAAAGCATGATGCCGCTTATCATCAAAAAGACTGCACATACGAGTATCCCGCAGTTGACGATTGTCTGCATAATGCGGAACGGTCGGTACGAACCTTTCAGCAGCGAACCGTACCAGCGGCGGTTTAACGCAACATGAGCGACCCATAATACGAGCAGCGAAACGCCTAAAATTTCATGCACTCCCGTCCACGGAAAAAAATAATTTCCGCCTATCAGCATCAGCGAAATAAGCGTCATCGCGGTATCGATCATCATCCGTATCGTACTTTGTTTCATCATTTTACCGCTACCCCATTCTTTTTAAGCCACGCCGTAACATCTTTAGGCAGTGAACTGCCGCCGGAATAATGCACGGAAAGACCTTCCCCAAGTGTTGCGTTCGGGGCGAGTTTTGCAATCGCAGTCAGGCTTTGTCCGAAGCGTCCGCCGCCATGGGAGCAGAACGGCAAAATCCGTTTGCCGGAAAAGTCATAACTTTCCAGCAATGTGGCAATCGGCATTGGAATGGATGCCCACCAATTCGGATAGCCGAGGATGATGGTATCGTAGCGGTCAAAACCTGCGATCTTTGTTTTTAATGCAGGGCGTTCCTGATTGTGCTGATCCCGCTGCGCTTCGTTGAGAACGGTGTTGTAGTTCGTCGAGTACGGCTTAACCAGTTCAAGTTCTATCATATCGAAGCCCGTCTGTCTTTGAATTTCCCGTGCAACGCCGCGGGTGTTGCCTCCCCACGAAAAAAACACGATCAGCGTCTTCTTCGCAGCGGAAGAAGCGGTAGCGGTTGAGGCTGCCGTGCCTGTACCTGCTGCTGTTATGCCCGCTGTTGCAGCCGTGCTCGCTGCGGCTGCAACGGATGTTCTACCGATAGCGGCTTCTTTTGTTGTTACCGTATCTTTGATGCTGTCATCCGCATTTGTTACTAAGCGGATACCGACATTGTAAGCGCGGCTGGTTTGCGGAGCCGCTGCTCGATATGCGCTCCGTAAGTTTTTGCCGAAGTCGTTCCAACCGCCGCCGCGGTTTACACGCCGAGTTCCGCTTGCCGCTCCCGCAGGGTTGGTTTGAGATGCCATCCCGTAATCGCCGTAGTAGTCGAAGCACCATTCGCCGACGTTGCCGTACATATCGTATAAGCCGTTCGGGTTCGGCGCAAAACTTCCGACATTGACGGTTGTTGCGCGGTAAATACCGGGGCGGGTTTCAAGTGCCTCGTTGTGAAAATAGTTTTGTTCGATTTGATACGGGTAGTGTCCGTAAAAATTCACGCTATCGGCACCGGGTATCTTTTGCGTGTAAAACGGTGTCGATGTTCCTGCACGGCAGGCATATTCCCATTCCGCCTCAGTCGGGAGCCGGTATCCGTTTGCCGACCGATTCCATGTAACCGTCTGTGTATCGGCACTGACGGTATAGACCGGAGTCCGTCCTTCGCGCTTACTCAGCTCATTGCAAAACTCGGCTGCTTCCAGCCATGTTACGTTTTCTACCGGCAGCGCATCCCCTGAAAAATGGGATGGATTTACTCCGGTAACTTCGCGGAACTGTTTTTGTCTTACTTCGTACTTGCTCATATAAAAATCGGAAACCGTTACACGGTGAGCTGCTTCGTCCCTGCCCCGCCAATCTTCGCTTGCAGGGCTTCCCATCGTGAATGTTCCGCCTTTTATAAGAACAAAATCGGCATTCGGTGCGGAAAACTGCGCAGCGTACAATGGTGTCAATAGGCCCGATAGTATCATCAGTAAAAGCATCGTTCTTCTCATTATTCCTTCCTCCGTAACAAAAATTTCAAGGTTTATTTTAAGCGGCTTAAATGGTGCCGCTTAAAAACACGACGAGTTTGCCTGTCGGCAAACATCGCAGATTATATGTGCGCTATCACGCACCAATGCAACAGTCTTCGAGAATTGACATTCTCTCAACTGTTGCATTTTAAGGAACGTTATCTTTCACTGGAACTGTCTATCTATTTATTTCAGTTTAATGCCGTCAATCCACTTGAGCGTATCACGCTTCGCTGCTGCTTGCGAATTTTGCGCCGTCTGACCGCTCATTGCAAAACCGTTCAGCACTGTTGCCTTCGGGCATTTTGCAGCAATCGTTTTTACCGTATTTGAAAGTCCGCTTCCGGCATGTGTGCAAAAAGGAATAATGGTTTTACCCGAAAAATCGTTGTTCTCCAAAAACGTATAGACAGCCATCGGTAAATCTCCCCACCAGTTCGGATAGCCTAAAAAGATAATATCATAATCTTTTAAATTACCGATTTGCTCTGCAAGTGCAGGCCGGGCTTTTTTCTTTTGCTCTTCCAAGGCTACATTTGTACATTCTTTGTAATTTTTCGGATACGGTACGGCCGTTTTAATGTGGAAAGAATCCGCTTTCAAATACTCCGCAATAAATTCGGCGATAATTTGCGTATTGCCTTTTTCGACAAAACCGACGCCGTAATTTTCATCTGCACGGGAAAAATATGCAACTAAAATCTTCGCATCTTTTTTTGCTCCGGAAAGAGCCGCTTGGGCACATGCCTCTGATGTACCGTTTTTCCCTGCAAAGGGCAACATCGTCAAAAGACCGAATAAAAATAAAACACTTCTTTTCATTAATATATCCTCCATAAAAATATCATCCGAAACGGACGGCTCGCTGCTTTTTTTATCAGCATTCTTCGTAATTAAAACTGAGCAGCCCACTCGGCAAGCGACGCTTTATCTTGCCGTCCGTTCAATAATTTGCCCTCGACGATTTTTGCTTTGGGCGCGCTCGGCTGCAAACTTTCCGCCGCTTTACCGAAACCGCTTCCGCCCGATGTGGCAAACAACACGATTCTTTTGCCGCTGAAGTCGTATTTTTCAAGAAAGGTGTTGATGATTGTCGGCGCGATATACCACCAAATCGGAAAACCGACAAAAATCACCTCGTAATCGGCGATATGCGCATCATCACCTGTAATCGCAGGGCGCGAGTTTTTGTCGTTCATCTCGATACTGCTACGCGACTTTTTATTCATCCAATCCAAATCGGCATTGGTATACGGTACTGCGGGCTTTATTTCATACATATCCGCACCTGCCGCCTCTGCCAACGTACGCGCCGCCTGAGCCGTCACCCCCGACGCGCTGAAAAACGCCACCAATTTCTTTGCCATAATCACTCCTTCAATTTAATGCGCAATTATGCGGACTGCACAAACGTTGTTTAACATCGATTACGGTTTTTGCAGTCCGCTCCGCTTTGCCATAGGCAAACCGGTTGCGGTGTTTGTTATTTTGCCGCGTCCCCCTAAGCACCTTTTTCCCGCACGTTTTGTTGAATGACAAAACTGGGAATGGCAGAGCACCGTTACATCAATAACCGCCCGCCGAATTCCTCATTACGCATTCCGAATTTCTAATTAGATAATATCCATTCCGGCAGTCGGTGTTCAAATACTTTGTTTTTATATCGTGAAATGCCTTTCAGGTATTTCATGGACGGCGGCGGCGTGGTAAAGTTCCGTATGGAATTGCGGGTTTTGAAGTATTTTTTAATGGCGGCACGGGAAGAAAATATCACCAAGGCGGCGGAAATCCTGCACGTTACGCAGCCCACGCTTTCCCGTCAACTTGCGGACTTGGAAGATGAACTCGGCGTAAAACTGTTTGAGCGCAAAAGCCGGAAGATTCATTTGACTCAAGCGGGACTGCTCTTAAAGCGTTCCGCAGAAGAAATTACGGCTCTTGAAAAAAAGGCGCGCGCGCAGTTTGCAAAAAACACAGCCGGCGTATCGGGGACGCTCTCTTTTGCGTGCGGGGAACTTGCAAGCATGGACGAACTTGCTTCCTTGCTCCGCTCGTTCCGCGAAAAACATCCCGCCGTGCGCTTTGAGATTTTCAGCGGGAGCGCGGACGGCATTCTCGAGCGCGTAGAAAAAGGACTTTTTGACTTTGCGCTGCTTTTGGAACCCGTCGACTTGACTTCGTATGAGTTTGTAAAGATGAACGCCGCCGAACAATGGTGCGCTCTTATTCCTGCCGCGTCCCTGCTTGCCTCGCTCCCGTCGCTTACGCCCGCTGACCTTTACGGCGTTCCGCTCATTTTGTCTTCGCGTGGGAACGTCCGCAATCAACTTTTAAATTGGCTTGCCCGTGCGGAAAACGAATTGTCGATTGCCGCGACCGCAAACTTACCGTACAACGGAGCGGCGGCGGTGCGGAGCGGGCTCGGCGTTTCATTGACGCTTGCCCTCGGCTGCCGCTATAACGGCGTAAAAGCCGTGCCGCTTTCCCCTCCCTTGGAACACGCTTCCGTCCTCGCATGGAAACGCGGACTTCCGCATTCTCCCGTCGTCGAAGAATTTATCGCGTTCGTTCGGAACTCGTACGAGCAGTAGGCTTTCAGTCGACTGGAAAAGCGTTATTTCCAAAGCGAATGTGTAAAGTCCCCTGCCGACCGCTTAGAATTCCATTCGCGGGAATTGGGCGAAAAGCAACGCCGCACGTTTGATGAGCGCGTATTCAAATTGCATGAGGCGCGCTGCCAAAGGAACAAGCGGCGGAAAGGCAAGGCACGCCGCGATGCACGCAAGGCCTGAATAGATAAAAACGCTGACGGCAGGCGAGATGAGCGCGGAGGCGATAATGCCGGCCGGCGTTACCGTCCCGAATATGAACGCCGTTATCGGAGTCGTTAAGATTTGCGCTCCTGCGCTTGTTCCGAGAGAAGCGGCAGCGAACGGCGGCGCAATTTTTGCAAAAAACGCGGACAGAGCCTCCCCGAAAAGCAAAATACTGGTAAGCGCGCCGTAAGAAAGCGTAAAGGCGGGCGTAAAAACGTGCGCGGGAAAAATTGCCGCGTGAAGCAAAAAGGTGAGCGCAAGGATTTTTAGCGGAGGCGCGGCGCGCATTCCCGAAGCGCGGATAAAAACTGCAAGCAGCGCGCTCAAAAAAGCGCGGAAAAGGGAAGGCGAAACGCCTGCAAACCACGTAAACGCGCACACCGCAAAAATCTGCAATCCCGCCGCCGCACGTCGTCCGAGCAGTCCCTTTCCCGCAAACAACGCCAATCCTGAAAAAAGCGACAAATGCATTCCCGAAAGCGCTAAAACGTGCATAAGTCCCGCGCTCCGAAAACTTGAGCTTACCGTTTTGTCTGCGTATTCGCGCATGCCGGAAAGGAGCGCCAAAAGCAAGCCGCCGGCGTCCCCCCACGCGTACAGCATACGGCGGAACTGCATACGACAGGCGGCGCGGAAGCGCAGGATTTTGCTAAAAAGGCTTGATCCCCAGCCGAGCGCCCGTGCGCTTTTTACGAAAAACGCTGAGCCGTCTTTGGAAAACGAGCCGATTAATTCAAGGCGCGCGCCGTTTTCACAGACGATACCGCCGTTTTTTGCAGCGGAATACAATTTCCCCGGAAAATACGACTCGACGAAAGCGGCGGGAAGAACGATTTTTACATTCCCCCTGCATTGACAAACGGCGCCTTCGTCAGTTTCCGCTGAAGACGGCGAGAACTGCGCGGTATATGCGGATGAGGACGCGCTTTTTACTGCATTCGAACTTTGCGTTCCCGTCAGCCTGAAAATGCAAGAAGTCGATAAAAGGCATTTAAAGTCGTCTTTGGCAGGAAGTTTTAAAAGTCGCCCGTATGCAAGCAGCGCGAACAAAAGCGCCGCGCCGATGAGGGGATTGTACGAAAAACCGCGTTTGAAAAAATCCTTTAGTCTAAAACCTACCATTTTAGTTTCGCCAGAGCAGCGCGGGCTGCGGCGACAACCGTGTCCGAATAATTATAATTGTTTATAACCGCAAGCAGCGGGTCGAAAGCGGACTTGTCGCCGATAGCGCCGAGCGCATTGATAATTGCAAGAACAACCGGCTCCGTAGACTCGCGCTTTGTTTTTTCCATGCCGCGGCTCATATTTTGCAGACAGGCTGAAAGGGCTGCGGCGCTTTCAATCGGAGCGACTTCCGCCATTCCCTCGACGACTGCAACAAACCCCGCCTCATCAAGCGACTGGGATTCGTATTCCTTTTTCGCCGCGTCAAAAAAAGCCAAAGCAGTCTGCGCTCCGCGCGTCCATTTTAATTGGGTCAGCACCTTGAACGAGTCGAGTTCTAAACCGATAAGCGTTTTGTCCGCGCCGCCGGTGTTCTCTGCAATATATATCGCACGAGAAAGGGTATTTTCGGCAATTTCCGCTTTATAAACTGAAGAAACAGCGGCGTTTTGCACGGTTAAATCAAAAATCGTTCTGCATTCGTCCGTATTCCCGCTTTGAATTTTTGCAATGACGTCGGGAAGGAACTTTTCCGTAAGCAGGGCGAGCGCGGCGTTGAACTCGGCGGTATAATTTTGCCGTTCGGAATGCGGAAATCCGTCCGTCAAAACCGTAAACGAATTTTTGTCGCCGGCTTCTCCCAGCGCCGTTATCGCGGCTTTCGTCAACGCCGTCTTTGCCGGAGCCTCCGCCGATTTTACATAGTCGTTGAGTTTTGCGACCAGCCTTGAGTCGGCAAGTTTGAGTTTTGCGGTTTTATCCAGCACGGCGATTTTTACCGTGTCGTCGGCATACAGCGTATAAAGTTTAAAAAACGCGGAGGCAATTTCGTTTTTGCCCGCCGCGTCCGTTTTTTGCGCGTAATCAAGCGGCAATGCCAGAATGCCTGCAACGGCAAGCGCGGAAAGTTCGCGGTCTTCTCCGAGCGCGCTCTTGTACGCAAGCGCAAAATCAATCGCCGCGCGCGAAAGTTCCGTTTTATCATCGCCTGACGCCTTTACGACTGCGGCGGTTTTATCGACGATATTGCCGCGTATGAAATTCTTTTTGTTTTGCGAAACGGACTCTTGCGAATGCGCGCTCCACAAAATGAATGCGGCAAACGCCGCCGCCGCGCTTTTTTTACGGAAGGTCATGCGTTTTCATCTCCTCGCGGATATAAAAAAGATCGCGCTTTTCAGTTTCATTCTCCGCATCTTTTTCGTCCCCGTCTTTTTGTTCCGCCGCCGTCTCGGCCTCAGCAGGAACCGCGTCAATCGCCGTTTTTCCCGCGTTGTCGGAGTCGGTAAGCGCGATTGCCTCAAACGCTTCTTTTTCGTTTTCCGAAAGAATGTTGTAGACGTAACTTAAAATAATGTTTTTCATAACCGGCTCAATGCGCAGGCATTCAAAATGCAGTTTGGATTGATTGGCGGCAGCGTCGAATTCCACCGTGTGAATGACGCCGAACATAACAATGAGTTTGCCGTCAAGTTGGAATTGCAGACGGAGCCTGATTTTGGGCAGTCCCTTTCCGCCGATTTTGATGAGCGCGCCGTTTTCGGAAATGTCTTCGATGAGGCATTTGTAGCCCGGATTGACTTCGATTGCGCTGTAGTCGGTATTGTTTTCTTTTAATATGCACAAGTCCGCAAAAATCCTGCACTTAGCCCGCACTGCGCTTCGCATTTGCGTGCGCGTAATATTTTGCGTGTGCTCGATAAAAATGACGGGGCGGCCGAGAAAAACGCCGCTTTTTTTTACGGTCGTCGTAAACGTGTACATCGCGTCTTCGGCGCGCCACAAATACACGTTTATCGTTTTCCCGACCCAATTTTTGCCGTCGACCGTTATGCAGCCGTTTTGAAGGGGAATTTTTATAATGAGTTCGTGCGCGTTGTTGACGATTTCCGAGGCGAAAACGCCCTTTCCTGGCAATACGACGCGCAGTTTTTGCTTTGCGGACAGCGGATGAGTCGAGTTGATGCCGCGTTTTTCATCCTTCTGCTTTTCAAGTTTCGTGCGGAAGGCGTAGAGTTTTGAAAGCAGCCGCTGATTTTCTTCCGAGTTCAGCGTTCCGCCTGTCTCCGCGTGCTTTTTTACGCCGGCAATGCATTTGAGCAGCACGGGAACGTACCAGTAAATTGCCGCAGGTTCTTCCAAGTCCGCAACAACGGCGGCTTTCCACAGCATTGAAAGTTCGGCAAGATGAAAGCCCTGTTCGATTCCGCCTGCGAAAAAACGCATTTTTTTTCTTAAAGTCGGATTGAATTTTATAATCAGTCCCGCTGCCGTCGGTAATAAAATAAAAATCGCCGCTGCAATATACATATATACAAAAATCTCCGCGTTTATATAATAAACCCGTTCAGAAACTTCGCTGCCGGACAGGTTTATATCGACGTCGGCGGAATTTGACAGACAGCCGACTTTTGTCTTAATAATAGCATATCAAACATGAAATTACATTCTTTTTTAATTGAAATAACGGTTTTTTCGGCGGTTTTGTGCGTTTTCATTCTGCCTCAAGTCTTCTCTTCTCCCGCCTGCAATTTTTCATGGAATTTTCCGTATATGCAGATTTTATATGCATTTTTTGCCGCAGGACTTTTACGCTGTCACGGAAAATCAGCGAACGGCAAATCGACGGAAGGAATATCGACTGCACGCGGTTACGGAAAAATGCGATTCGTTACCGAGTCGGCAGGCATGTGGCTTGCCTTCGGCGAATTGTGCGTTACGTCGGCATTGATTCAACTTGCAGTCTTTTTTTTAGGCGATAAGAGTTCCTTCCGCGCAGAGATTTTTCCCGAAACGCCCCGTGCGTTTTTATTTTGCCTCATCGGATTTGCTTGTTCCGCCTTTTATGAAGAAGCGGTTTTCCGCGTCTTTTTGCCGGAGAGCGCAAAAAATATTTTTTCCCGCGCCCGCCGCTGCCGCTTTGCCGAATGCGGAACGGACGCGCCCCTGCCGAAAACACTCTCCGCCGCGGTAGAAATTGCCGCTGCCGCGTGCTTTGCGTTTTTACACCGCTATCTCGGATTTCCCGGCGCGCTCAACGCCTTGTTCGCGCATCTTTTCCTTCGACTGTGCTATAAAAAAACGTCCGCAATCTGGACGAACGCCGTCGCGCATTTTTTATACAATATTTTGCATTTGTTTTTACTGTGGTAACGCGCGTTTTGCTGCGGAGAAGCGGTTTTTCAAGAGGGGGCGGAGAAGGGAAGGGGACTGCAAAAGCGGACTTTCCTGCGTTTTACTTAAATGCCGTTATACTGCGGACGTCCGCTTTCATGAGAAGCCCGCGCTTAAAACCGCCGTCTCCTCCTCGATCGACGGGAAAAGCCTTGTCAAAAACCGCGTAGGTTTGAAATCCCGCTTTTTCGTAAATTGCGCGCGCGTTTTTCCAGTCCTCGCGCACCATGAGAACGGCATTTTTAACAGTTAATTTTTGCGTAAAATGGTGCAGCGCCGCGTGAAAGAGGCGCGCGCCGTTTCCCTTGCCGCGGAACTCTTTTAAAAGCGCGAACGACGAAATATAAAGCGCAGAGCCTTCCGCACGGTGAAAACGGCGTATGTCGTGCCCGACTGAAAAACGCTCCGTCTCCGCCGTCTCCGCATCCCACAATTCCGTGCACATATAGCCCGCCGCGCGCCGCGTTGCGTCGTGTTCAAAAACGATAAAGCCTTCGGAAAAGACGGTAAGCCGCTGTAAAAACGTTTCGCGCAATTCTTGAATCTCAGGCGCAAAACTTTCTTTTTCAACGCGCATAATGCCGTCGATGTCGGCTTTTGAGGCGGCTTTGAGCGTAAACATCAGCGCGTAAGCGAGCCTAAAAGCGCGGAAAGTCCTTCTTCCAAGTCGAGCCACGTTTTTTCAAAATCGCCCGTATACCACGGGTCGGCGATGTCGCGGTCTTTGCCCGCCGCGCTTAAAAGCAAGCGCACTTTATTCTGCGGATCTTTTTTCCACACGCGCTGCATATAATAGAGGTTTTTTACGTCCATTCCATAGATGACATCGAATTTTTCGTAGTCGTCGGCGGTAATCTGCCGCGAGCGCCGCGCTTGAAACGGCACTCCTTTTTCCGAAAGTTTCTTTTGAGCGGGCTGATACATATCGTGCCCGATTTCTTCCGTGCTGACTGCCGCCGACTCGATTAAAAAGTCCTCTTCCAGTCCCGCATCTTTTACCATCTTCTTGAACATAAATTCCGCCATCGGGGAGCGGCAAATGTTTCCGTGGCAGACAAACAACACCTTTGTCATCTTTATTTCTCCGTAAACCGCTGCGGCGGCGTAACGCCCCAAATCGCTTCCAGTTCCGTGCCGCCTGCGTTTTCAAGCACGTGCGGACAACTCGACGGAAACGAAACGCTGTCGCCTTCGTTCAGCACATATTCTTTGTTTTCGTATTTTAAAATCGCCTTTCCCTTGATGATAATGCCGAATTCATGCCCCAAATGCCCGTAATAACCGCGGTGCGTGTGCGCGTGCGGCGGGATTTTTATAATGTAAGATTCGACTGCTTTTATATCGTCATAGCCTTGCGGCCGCAAAATCTGCTCGTAAACGATAGCGTCTTCGCGGATAACCGGACGCTCGTCTCGTCGTATGATGTGCACAGGGCGTTTTCTTCGGTATTCGTCGAATAAAAACTCCAAATTGATGTCGAGCACTTCGGCAAGAGCCAAAAGCGTATCGATTGCCGGAGAGACGTGATTGCGCTCGATTTGCGAGACGAGACTTTCGCTCACCCCCGCCGCCTTTGCGACGGTTTTGAGCGTATAGCCTTTGTGTTCCCGAACGCGCCTGAGTTTTTCTCCAAAGCGGATAGGGATTTTTCCGGCGGGTTTGAGTTCTTTATTTTGCGAAGGTGTCATTGCTTTGCTTCTCCGCGTTTTGTTCGGTGATAAATTGAATAAAATAGTCTTCAAGCGTTTTATGCGGGCCGGGCAGGTGCATACGGCGGCGCGCGCGCGCGTTATCGCGGCGGGCGGCGTACATCGAATAAAAATCGCGGTAGTCGAGCCCCGCATCGGTTTTTACGTGTTCGCCGAGAAAGTCCGACACTTCATCGCGCCCGATTGCAGGAATTCCCTTGTCTTTGAGCACGGAGCGCAGGTGCTGGAGCTGCTCGTATGAAATTCCGAATAAAAATTCTTCCATCGCAAGCGCGACTTCAGAGTCTCCCATCCGCATTTTTACAAAACTTATCCATTGTTCGTCCATTTGAATCGACATTAAAAGCAGTTCGCTCGTTCCCATCATCGTCCCGAATGCAGGCGCAAGTTTCCGCCGCGCAGTCCACACGGCTTGAAGGACGGGAGCGACGCTTGAAATGGCTTGGTCATTGCGGTGTTCCCACAAAAGGAGAAGGGAAAGCGCCCATTGCTTCCGGAACTCCATCGGCTGCGAGTCGTCATTGATGAGATTTAAGTAGACGTCTTCCGCCATCAGCGTGAACATCATCGTGATTGTTGCAATCTGCAGCGCCTGCGTCAGCGCTTCCGATGCGCCGAGGCTTGCGCTTAACTTATGCATGGAAGAAAACGTGTGGATTTTGGCGACGATATAGCCCTTGCCGAGTATTGCTTTTGACGGCAGGTGCAGCGTCGTGTCGCCCCGTAGTTGATGTTTTACCAGCGAATTGATAAGAAGCTGGGGCGTGCGGATTCCGCCGGTTAAGTCGTGCCGCTCCAAAAGCGACGGGAATTTGATGATAGAGTCGGCAAGCGTTTTTAAGTCGCGCATTCTGTCGTCAAGAATTTCCGCTCTGCCGGGATCTTTTTCCCGCACGAGGGGCATGAGTTCTTCATACAACGCCTGTTCGTGCGGAGTAAGAACGATAATTCCCGGATCCGAAGCCTCCGCGTTGCCGGGTTCAATATCGTAGAATTGGCTGATATCAACCTGTGAAAAATCATTTTCCGAAACAAAAATACTGTCTGTCACGATGGGCTAAATTATATACCGTTATCGAAAATATTTTCAATTACAACAAAAAATTTTATTTATTTCTGCAAAGTCGACTTTTCAATGCGCTGTCGGCGGCAGGCGGCGGAGAACGGAGTTTGAAAGACGTAGAATAGCTGCCGCCCGCGCGAGATTATCCACATCCTCATAGAGCTGTGGATAATCTCGCGGGAAAATATTTTTGAAGAGGTGATGCTCCGTAAAAAATTCTATTTTTCTTTTTCTTTGCCGCCGAGTTTGTTAAAAATCTTCCGTAAAAGTCCGATTTTTCCGAACAGGAGCCAGTACAAAAACGCGATGACTGCAAAAATCGGCACGCCGCCGATGACGACGTAAAGCACGACTTTCACAAAACCTGCAAAAAAGTCCACAATATTGGAGACGAACCTTCGGAAGCCGTCGCCGAAGTCAGGCCAGTCAAAACCGCCTGAGCCGTCAGCGCGGTAAGGAAGACGATAGTCTACGCTGATTGTCGAATAGTCGATTTGCCCTGCAAGGCGTTTCATCGAACCTTCCATCGACTCGATGTCGGACATGACGCGGTTGAGTTCGCTTTCAATTTGCAGCATGTCTTTGGTGTCCTTCGCCTGCGCTAGATAGCCCTGCAGCCGCGTGCGCATGATTTTTCGCGTTTCAAGACGCGTCTGTAAATCGTAAAAACGCTCGGAAACGTCCTCCGTCGAAACGCTTTTCGACTTTACCGTCCCCGCTTTGCCCGCTTCATTCATGGCGTCCGCAAACGCGCCGCTTGGAATGCGGGCGGTAACGTTGCCGTTCGTCTCTCCGGCATAAGACGACTCGATATAGCCGCCGAAGTGCGCGCACCATTGCTCAACAGCCTTTCCTGCTTCCGGAATCGAATTGACTTCAAGCGTCAGATACCCGCGCCGAATGAGTTTCCGCTCAAAAGCCGCCGTATTTTCCGCACTCTGAACGCCGTCCGCCGTCTCCGCCTCAAAACTGCGTTCGGCATCGGAGGAAGCAGCCTCCGCCTGCGGCAGGATTTTTTTTTACGTCGTTTTCCAGCATACGGCTGTCCGCCATCGCCGTCTGATACGGCGCCTTTTTACTGCATGAAACCGCGACCGCTGCAAAAAGCGCAGTAACCGCCGCAAAGATTTTAGTTTTATTCAACGCGTATTCCTCCAAATATGTAAATTATAATGGAAAACAAAATACTTCGTAACAAAAGCGATGATAATTCGTAAGGCGCAAAGCGTAGTTGCGCATTACGAATCAGAAATCGTCTCCAACAGCGGCTCGTACATCATCAGCGCGTGGTTTTCGGTGATTTTTTCGTCGGCGGCTAAAACGGGCGTGCCGGTTCGGAGGGAAAAGCGTTTGCGGTAAAGTTCATTGTGCCGCACGTAGATGCCCGCGCCTTCGCAGGTGATATGGTGCGATTTTTGGTAGACTTCGTAGCGGTCTTCGAGCGGGGCGTCGCTTCGCCACTGTCCGCAGAGCATTCCGTTTTCAATCCAAACGCAAAGGGCAAAATGCGCTGCCGTGTCATTCCGAATCATTAAATCGCGGTAATTGTAGACGCAGGTAGCGCCGCTTCCGAAGGGCACGGTTCTGTTTGAATCGGGGAAAACGTCGTAGCTGTGGCGGAAGCGTTCCGTTACCGTAAGCGGCGTATGGAGCGTCATCCAGTAAATGAGGTTTGAAAGCGCGCATAAGCCCCCGCCGATATGCGCAGCCGGCTTTCCGTTTACGAGCATCATGCCGCTTTTAAAGCCGCGCTGCTTTGTAGGGTTTCCGATGAGATGCCAAAACGAAAAAACCTCTCCGTCTTTTACGATCGTCCCGTTTACGCGCTGCGCCGCAAGCGCAAGGTTTACGGCTTTTCCGTTTTGCAGCGCCGTATCTTCCTTGCTCAAATTCCTGAAAATCGGTGAGGAGTGCGAGGCGGCGACATACGGAAAATCGAGCTTTAATTGTTCAAGAGGAATTTTCGACTGTTTTGCGAAACGGGAGCGGTTTAGCGCCCAATACGCGCGGCGCATCAGGCGGAAAACCAGCATACCGCACAAGAGGCGCAGCTTTGACCTGCGTTTGTGCGGTATAAAACGGTACGGAATATTATCGTTCATCAAAATACGCGTGGATTACCCGATTCGGGTTGAGGACAGCATATTTTACGCCGTTTACGTACACGGTCTTTCCGTCAAGTTTTATCAATGTTGCCGTAACGGTTTCAACGTACTGGATTGTTTCGTATTTTAGAATCCGATAATTACTGAGCTTATACCGAGGATCCCGCCATGCCGGTGACCAACTGATTATAACATAGTCATAATCTTTCCGGTTATGCTTTTCCAGCTGCCTCCGAACGGTATCGGCGCCGTAGTCACCGTGTTTGCTTTTATAGTACTGCATAATCGCTTCATTTGACTGCGCTTCCAAAATAACGCAATTATCCATGTCGGATATACGAGAGCCTTCTTTTGTAATGACAAAGCCGCCGCCCCGTTCGTTTCGTAAATACAAATAGTATCCGTCTCCAAACAAAGCAAGAAATTCCTTTTCAAAATCGCCGGCCTTGTTTTTAAGCATCAATTTTGAGTTTTCCTCCTGCGCGGCTTTGAGCGGCGCAACATTTTCAAAGGGAATAACCTTTCCCTTGTACAGCAAACGTATATCGCCGATGCAGGTATCGTCGTATTTTGCGCCCTTGTAAACGTCCGCAATTTTGAGCGTGAGCGTCTTTGCCGTCTGCGGCAGCGCAAAAGAAATCGACTGCCAGTCCTGTCTGTTGTCGGAAAGCGCGTAGTCCTTTTGCTGAAAGTGCTTTCCCGCAGTCTGCGTAAGCGTGAGCGTTTTTACGCGGTTGTTTTTTGCATAATAATCTTTGTAGGCAAACCCGTTGACGATTTGTATTTCGTCAAAACTGACCGGCTCCGCAAATTCAATCGTGAGCGACTCCCCGATTCCCGGCCCGTCTTTTTCGGCTTCGCACCACACCGTCGCAAAATCTCCGTCCAAAACATTTATCGGCGGATACAGATATTTTCCGGAAAACTGCGCTTCCACCAATTCGCTGGTCGCAAGCACGGACGCAGCAGCCGCTTTATCGGTCTGCGCCATAAACCAGTCGGACTGGGCAAAAGTCATTCCGGCTGCAAAAATAAACAGAAAAACCGAAAAAACGGTTTTTCCGGCGCGCGAATTATTCATAAATCCTCCAATTTCTTTGTGTGGAAAGAATACCGCAAACGCAGTACGATGTCAGCATGTTCGTTTCCTTAAAAAGATTTGTGTTCAACAACCTGATTGACCTGCTGCCGTCAACCTGTTTTGCCTATCGGCGTTTTATCCTCGCGCTCATGCATGTGCGGACTGCAAAAAGCGCAAAAGTGAATGCAGGATTCCGCGTGTACGGCACGGGCGCACTTACAATCGGCGAAGACGCGTGGGTCGGAAAGAACTGCACGCTTTACACGATGCCGGGCGTGCGCGTTTCCATCGGCGCGCGGTGCGACATCGGTCCCGAGACGACTTTTAACTGCCAGACGCACGAAACGGGTCCCTCTGAACACCGGGCGGAGACGTGCCGCTTTCACGATATACGAGTCGGAAGCGGCGCGTGGATCGGGACGCGAGCCGTGATCCTCTGCTCGTCGATTGGAGACGGCGCGGTTATCGGAGCGGCGTCCGTCGTGCTGGACGACGTTCCCGACAACGCGCTGTGCGCGGGCAATCCCGCTGAAGTCAAAAAGATTTTGCCTTCTTCCTGATGAACGCGGGACGGACGGTATGCGGGTTAAACCAGTTTTGATAGGTTTCGGCAATTTCTTCGTCCTCGTTCGAAAGATACAACTGCCAATAGTCCTCGCGGATTAGAACGTAGCGGGCGTCAATCGGACGGACGAATTGCGTAAAGTCCTGTTCGTCAAGCGGTAAATGCTGTTCCAGCGCAATACTATCGACTCCATACGCGAGCCGCCACAGTTTTTCGGGCGCGACGTAAAAATCGGGAACGTAATTGAGACAGTCCCGCAGATTTTTGTAGTACGTGTACACGTGATTTAAACCCAAATGCGCAATCAAAAGCGAGTCGTCGTCAAGTTCGATTGGCTCAACGACGCGTTTGTAATAGTCGTAAGGCGGGTCGCGTTTTTTGTTGTAAAGGCGCGGCGTCAAAAACAAAAGCGCGGATAACGCAAGGTTGACTGCATATACGGTTTTCCGAGACGACTGGAAAAGCGTTTTCTTCCCGTCATGTTGACTGTCCAGCGTTGTTTCTACAGTCAAAACGTCATTCTGACTGTCTCTGTTTTGCGTCCGATATAATAGAAGATATTGAATAAAAATTATCGACGCGGGAACGGCGTTTAACATCATTCGATAGCCCATGTCCAAAATGTCGAGCCGCCAAAACGGAAAAAAGAGGACGGGAGCCAAGAGCGCGGCGGCGTCAAAACGTTTTTTGCGCACGATGACGAAAACCGCCGCGCCCCAGACGGCAAGAAAATATGCGGAAACTTCAAGGCAGACGGGAAGCCCCGCGCTCCGCCGCATAAACGGCGAGAGGACGGGTAAAATCGGCGCAAGAGAAAAGACGTTTTGAAAGCGCGGAATCTGAGTGAAAAACAGGGCGGCTCCGCATAAAAGTCCTATCGGAATTGCAGCGGCTTGTGTTTTGGGCGGCAGTTTTTTAAGAATGAGCAGACCCGTAAAAATGAAAGCGTAGGCGGCCGACACCAAATGACTGAATACGCACAGAACGAACAGCGCAAGCGTCAGCGTCCCGTATGCGGCGCGTTTTTTCCAGTCAGTCTGCCGGAAAAGATTGACTGCACTTGCGCCGTACAAAAAGAAAAAGACCAGTCCCGTTTGGTTGTTTATGTAATTGACGCACAGCGTCGTAACCGACGGCGAACACGCGGCAAAAAGGAGCGCGGTAAAGGCTTGGCGCGGACGTTTTTTTTGAAAGAGCGTCTGCAAAAACACAAAAACCGCAACGGGAATAAGCGCGTTAGAAAGCGCCGCCCAGATTTTGCAGCCGACAATCGCGTCGCCGCACAGCAATGAACACAGCCCGCACGCGTAAAACCCGATTTCCGGCGCAGGATTTTCAAGCGCGCCCGTCGTTACAAGCGATTTTGCCTGCAGCGCATAATAATAGCCGTCCAGCCCTGTCGGATGCGCGGACAAACTGAGCATAAAAAAACGCAGCGCGGCGGTAACGGCAAACGCAATGCAGACTGCGCCGAGTCGTTTAAGCGACGCTCTGCGGGAGGATTGCGTTACAGGCGGCGGAAAAGTACGATATGCGGACATAAAAGCGGGAGCACCTCCGAAAAAGAGTTTTTGTGCGAGCGGACGGTACAATTTGCCGGCGCGCATGAGCGGGATAGTAGCGGATATGAGCGGAATGTCAAGGAATGGGAGTCGTGGCAGATTGAAACGTATCGGCGGCATGAAAAACGCCGCCGTAAACCGCCGTTTCCCGCGAGTTTTGCGTCAGCAAAACTCGTTGCGGATGGGAAACTATGTTAAATCTTCCAAATAAAGTTCTCCCCATCCGCGAAACTAGTGCGGTTTCGGGCGACGGCAGGCGGCGGAAAAATCAGTTTGAAAGATTCTTAGGAAGTACCGCCTGCCCGTGATTTACCATTCGGTAAATCACGCAAATAAACGGGTTTTTAAAACGTGCCGCAGGAAAAATAGAGTTAACTCTGTTCCGTCCGCACGAGATTATCCACACCCCCATAGGGGTGTGGATAATCTCGCGGGCAAAATATTTTTGAGGCGGTTCGGGAAAGAGAGAGACGCAGGCGAAACAAAGTTTACTCTTTCAAACTTCCGCGGCGGCAGCCGGTAGAAAACTTTTTGCAGGACGGAAAACCGCGTTCTATCGTTCAAGTTCCGTTTTTCCGGTCGCATGGTTTTGCTTTCCTTCCGACTTCAATGTTCTGCCGCATTTCAGTATTATACGTTCACTTTCCGATACAGTTGGAGTTTTTATGAAAAAATACACGATATTCGCCGCGTTTGCAGTCCTTGCTGCGCTGCCGCTTTTTTCCCAAGTCAATGCGACGGTCGATTTGTCCGACGAGATTTACGCAGTTCTTTCAAATGCCGAATTGCGCGGTTTGTGTCCCGTCATGCCGGGCGTAAAGCCGTACACCGAAGCGCGGATACTGCAGGCAGTCGATGAACTGCTGCTCAAACCGGAAAAACTGACCGATCAGGAAATCGTATTTTTGTCGGATTACCGGACGCGGCATACAAGAAAACAAGAAAATTCAAAAAAGCTGATGGAATTGCGTTTCGCCACCCCCAGTTTGAAATTCCCCGTGAGCGTTCAAATGAATTTTGCGCAAGAAGCGATTGCCTCTGGCGGCGTCTACACAAAAAGCGCGTTCAACCAATGGGGTTTTGATTGGATTACGACGTTGGATTTTGCAGGCGACGTCGGAAAAAATATTTCCTACCGAATGACCGCCTTGTTCGAGATAACGCAGATGCCCCTTTACGAAGCGGGAAACGATTATTTTGTCGGCTACAACTGGTTTGACAAGGGCGTGCACGATTTTCTTGACGGCGATTATAAACCGGGACACGTTCCGTATCCCGAACCTCAACGCCGCACGGTAAAAAAGCTGCTGAATAATTCGTACTTGCCGTACACGTATAAAAAACGCTGGGGCGGTCAGATGTATTTATTCAACAACCTTACGGCAAGCGGACTTGAAGGCTGGCCGATGACAGCGGGCATGAGCGGAAACCTTATTGCCGAAGTCGGACTTTCATTTTTTAACGATAAGCTCAATATCTTGTTCGGACGGACGACGCGCGAGTGGGCTGCGATGGATACGGGATCAAGTCTTGTCTTTAACGGAAGCGCGCAGCCTTTTGCCGCGTTCGACATACGCGCGGAGCTTTTTCCGTTCCTCAGGTTTTCAAGCCTTGCAGGCATCCTCGAGCATCCCAATCAAGATTATATCAACGCAAAGGGACTTCCCAGAAACGACGTAAAAGAAGACGACGCATATTCCTACCAAAACGGATTTTCCATCAATATGATGGAGCTTGATTTTAAGTATTTCCATTTCGACTTCGGCTCGTCGGTCATATGGCCTAAGCGTTTTGAATTAGGCTATCTTTTTCCCCTGATGAACTTTCTCGAATATCAAAATCACATCGGCGATTACGACAATTTGGCGTTCTTTTCAAACATAAAGGGACGAATTCCGGGGTTGGGTTCCGTTTGGGCGTCGGTTTATCTTGATGAAATAAACGGACTGAATAACGATCCGCTTACTTCCACGCGCGCAATGTACGCAGGGCAGCTCGGCACAAAGTGGGCGATTCCCAAGCTGCCGTTCGCCTCCGTTTCCGTGCGCTATACGAAAGTCGAACCGTATTGCTATACGCACCACGCCGTCAACTATACGCCGTGGTACAAACACTACGTCAACACCGGCTACACGAATAACGGCTATCCGCTCGGCTATAATCTTGACCCGAACTCCGATGAAACCGCCGTCATTTTTGAAATGCGTCCGCAGCATAACATAGACTCCGCGTTTAAGTACCGTATGATTCGGCACGGAGCGGACTACGGCAGTCAGC
The DNA here is from genome assembly GCA_052169915.1 of Treponema sp. GTDB lineage: Bacteria > Spirochaetota > Spirochaetia > Treponematales > Treponemataceae > Treponema_D. Next base: position 10,439 of record JBQNBN010000019.1, on the reverse strand, counting down.
AGGTACCCGGAAGCTCGCTGTATTCGGAATTAAGTCCGTATAACCGCGACGAATTGAAAAAATACTTTTTGCGCGACGGCGCGTACAACTGGATGCATATTCTTTCCGCGCAAACGACGGTCGGTTTACAGTACCGCGCAACTGCCGTAAAGCTTTTTGCCGAAGCGGGAATTATGTACAGCTATTACACGATGATTGACGGCAGCGTGTACGCTAAGCGCAGCGAATACGGCAATAACGGCAACAGCGGGGCAAACGGATTTACGCCGTTTCATTTTGTCGATACGGGAGAGTATCCTGCCGTCTTTGGCGCGGTGTTGACGCTCGGCGTTTCGTTGTGGAAAAAATAAACGGCTTTTACGATTTTTGAGTAAGGTTTTGCCGCCCGCTTCTTTTCCAGCTCTTTTCTTGAAGGCGGCAGGCGGCGGCTTTTTGCAGTTTCTCAAAAGCTGTAACCTGAAGGCGGAGGCGTTTCTTTTGAAGTTTATCCGGCGCGCGAATATTTTATAAGCGCGTCGCGTTAAAAAACATTTTTAAGCAATTTTAAGACGGCGATTAACGCCGCATTCATTTTTTAGGAGAAAGATTATGACAATACATCTTACGTACAAAACGGATCAGATCGCGGCGGATAAAATCAGCGCGGAGATTTCTTCTTACGGAGAGAGAGAACTTTTTCACATCGACGTATATGCGCTGGCAAAAAAACTAGGGCTTTCGTGCGATAGAGCAATCGGCGTTTTCATACAGGGAGTCGTCGACGGCTTTTTTACGCTTGACTGGGTGTATCACTGTCCCATTTGCGGCGGCGTCGCTCATGAAACGCTTTCCATTCATCAAGCGAAAACGGAAAACTATTGTCCCGCGTGTAAAAAGGACTTTTGCAATACGCTCGACGACAATATCGAAGTCTTTTTTTCAATTCATCCGTCGGTAAAGCAGCTTGACGAGAGTCTTCGGGCGGAGTATTCAAAAAATATCATGGATGACGTTATGAGCGGCAGATATCTTTCATGGAAAAAGCCGAATGCGATACGCGGAATCGATTTGATTCAAAATAATGTCTACCGCGACCTGATGGGCGGAGAGGTTTTGATTTCCGACCAGTCGCTTAAAATCATGAAAGTTACGATTTTATTCACCGACATAAAAGGCTCCACGCAAATGTATACCGACTTAGGCGATGCGCGGGCGTTCCAACTGGTGCGCGAACATTTTAATATCCTTTTTGACACGATAAAGGAATTCGGCGGCGTTCCGGTTAAGACGATTGGAGATGCGGTCATGGGCGCCTTCCTCACCCCGAAAGACGCGGTGGACGCGACGCTTGAAGCGCAAAAGCGGCTGATAAATCATTATGCGGCAAAGCCTAAAGACGAGCGGATTGAAGTGAAAATCGGCGTGCACTCAGGGCCGGCGCTTATCGTTACGCTGAACAATAAGCTTGACTATTTTGGTTCGACGATAAATATGGCGGCGCGCATTCAAGCCTCCGCCCGCCCGAACGAAGTCGCCGTTTCCGAAGAATTGTACAAAGACAAAGAGATACAGCGTTCCATTCTTGCCGTAACGAAAACCGTCAGACGCCAGCATACGGCGTTTAAAGGGCTTGACGGGGAGTATGACGTGTATCACATCCCCTTGCAGGCGGGGTGATTTCCAATTAGGAATTACGATAATTCCTAATGAGTCAGTATTTCTTTCAATATCCGCTCCGCCGTGTCCTTGTACGAATATTTCGCAGAAAACGGCGGGACGGGCGCGTTTGCAGTCCATTCGGAATAGAGTTTTTCCGCCAAATCGTCAGCGTCGCCTGCCTTAAAAAAACTTACCGGATAGTCAGCGTAGATTTCCTTGAAGACGGGAATGCCTGAAATGAGGGCGCGCGTTCCTGCGTGCAGGGCTTGGAGCGGCGGAATGCCGAAACCTTCGTAGAGCGAGGGCTGGACGAGAATGCGCGCCTCTGCCAAAAGGCGGTGCAGTTCGTCGTCGGCAACGAAGCCCGTAAACGTAATGCCGTTTTCCGCAGTTCTGTCCTGCAGCGCGCTTAAATTCTCGTCTTGCGTTCTGAAATTCTCTTTTGACCCGACGATTAAAAGTTCCGCCGGCGTTTTGCCTTCCGCGATGAGCCTTTTACGGAACGTTTGAAACGAGGGAATGAGCGTTTGCAGTCCCTTGTGGCGTTTGATGTTGCCGATAAAAATAACCGTGTCGTTTTTTTCAGGCGGAGGGGCAAGCGGTTTTTCAAAATAGGCGGGAATTCCGTTGTAAACGACTGCAATCGGCGCGCGGGGTTTTAAGTGCGCTTGTATACGCGACTTGCTGAATTCCGACACGGTAAAAACCGTTTTCGACTTTTTTACGGCGCGGAGGTAAAAACGCTTACGGATAAAAGTACCCGCCGCGCCCGCCAAGTCCGGCATATCGAGGAAAATAACATCGTGAATCGTGCTGTAGACGGAAATATTAATGCCGGAGGGAATGCCGCAGTAAGGCGTAAAGTACGCATCGCACGCATTGATTTTTTTTGCAAGCGCGCGCGGAAAGAAAAACGTTTCTTTGAGAGAAAAAGTTTTTACCGCGCACGGCACGAACTCGGCGTTTTGTGTGGAAAACACCGCCTGCGCTTCTTCAGATTGCGGATTGCGCGGATTGTAGCCGAGCAGTAAAAATTCGCTGCCGCTTTGCAGCAGGAAGGGCAGAATGCCGTCCAAAAACGTTCCGATTCCGCTCTGTCCGCTCATGCGGCAGTCTATTGCAATTTTCATACGCGTTCCTCCGTGCCGGTTTTGTATGCGCCGGCGATTTTCTCTTGCGTGCGTTCGACTGCCGCCGTAAACTCCGCGATAAAGCGGCTTTCTGAAAACGTGCGCGCGTGCCGGATGATTTCTTCAGGCTTGAACGCGCCTTCTGAGTCAAGTTTTTCAAAGCGTTCAAGAGCTTCTTTAAGAGAAGCAACGCTTTGTTCGGGAAAAAATACGCCGGTCTTTCCGTCAACGACGGTTTCGTACGCGCCGCCGCGCCCGAACGCGATGACGGGGCTGCCGCACGCCTGCGCTTCAAGCGGCGTCAGTCCAAAGTCTTCTTCCGCGCAAAAGATAAGCGCGCGGCAGTTTTGCAGGTACGTCCGCACCGCCTCGTCGTCGATGCTGCCCGTGAACGTAATATTTTCATCTCCTGCGGCAAGCGCTTTAAGCCGCTTTAATTCCGGGCCGCTTCCGATAACGACGAGTTTTTTACCGCTCCCTTTGAGCGCACCGACGGCAAGGTCGACGCGCTTATATTGTACAAGGCGCGAAAACGCAACGTAAAACTCCCCTTTGCAGGAATTGCCGTCAGTGCCGTCCGCTTTCGGGAAAAAACGATTCGTATTTACGGGGGAATAGATGACGATCGAGCTGCGCGCCCAATATTTTTGAATGCGCCGCGCGATATAGCGGGAATTTGCGCAAATCGTGTCGATACGCTGCGAGGAAATATAGTCCCACTCTCGGATTGCCGGCATCCAGCGTTCCATGAAAAAACGCGTGAGCGCGCCGCTTCTTTTTTTGTAGTCGAAAAACAAATCCCACGCATAGCGCATCGGCGAATGAATATAGGCGATGTGCGGAATGTGCGGCGGAACGATAACGCCCTTGGCGCAGGCGGACGAGCTTGAAATGACCAAATCGTAGCCTGAAAAGTCAAACGCCTCGAATGCGCGCGGCATAAACTTCAAAAGTTTCGTATAAATCTTTGACGCGAACGGGAGCTTTTGCATTCGAGATGTGAAAATTCTATTTTTTTCAAAATGCCCTTTGAGCTTTTTTTTGTCGTAGACGAGCGTAAAAATATCCGCGTCGGGGTAAATCTTTAAAAGCAGTTCGACAAAGGTCTCGGCTCCCCCGTAATTTGTGAGCCAGTCGTGCGCAATCGCAACTTTCATGTGTTCTTATTTCCTTAATTTGCAGTCGTTTTACTACAGCCGAATATCGATAACGGTGATATCGTCGGGAATCATGCTGTGCCCGATGTACGAGTCCACCGTTTTGGTTATCGTATCGTACACTTGGTTTTCAGGCGTGTCGTAAAGCTCGGTAAAAAAACGCTTTACGTTTTCGTCTTCAAAGCGGACGGCGTCATCGCCTTGCATATCGCTAAAGCCGTCGGTATACAAATCGATATGAATGCCGGGCTTTGCTTTTAAAAGTTCGAACGGGCGATTTTTGGGATCGTAGGCGGCGGCAAGGTCGCTTTTAACTCCTCCGATTCCGAACGGTGGAAGTTTCGGGTCGACTGCGATAATCCGCGGCGACTTTGAAGCCGAGTCCTTGTACAAAAGAAAAATCGACGTGTGCCCGCAGTTAAATATGTAGATAAAATTGCGTTTAACGTCCACAAAACACAAAACGCCCGTGATAAAACTTCCGCGCGGCACGACGGTCTCAAGGTATGAGTCAAGCATGGCGACTATTTTCTGCGGCGTTTCAATGTTTTTGGTGATGAACTTGAGCGCCTTAAAAAAAGAGGCGACCGTTACCGTCAACAACGACGCGGCGACGTTTTTCCCCGATACGTCGAAGCAGCCGACAATCGTCTCGTTTTCATTCATTTTAAAGACTTGATACGCGTCCCCGCCGAGAATGTTTGCCATGCGGTTCCACGTGGTTACCGTGTACGGCAGCGTGTTGAGCGTCGTCGCATCGGGAAATAAAAAGTTTTGCGTAAGGCTTGCGTTTTTTAGGTCTTGATCGCGGATATCGGCAAGGCGAGACAAAAATTCGTGGAGAGAAACGATTCCGTAAAAGCTCGTTTTATAAAAAACCGGAAAATAAACGATGCCGTAAAGCATATTTATTTCGTAGATTTTCGGCAGCGTCTGTTCGATAAAATCGTCGGCGTACAAAACAATCGTAATATTTTCCATATAATTGCTGATGTACTTTGCCGTAAAGCGTTTCCAAAAGGTGTTGGTCGCGTTAATAACGGTTTTTCTGTCGATAACGCCGGTAACATGGTCGTATTCTTCAACAGGGACGACTTCAAGGTCGGGATTTTGCTGAAAAAGCGGAACGAGCGTGTCTATCGTGTTTGAACCCTGCACCGGTTCGATGTACTTAGCGATTGAGCCGATTTTCTTCGCGGAAAAATTGTTGGAAAAATTCGGCAGCTGGCACGTCGGGGCAGGAGCCGCTTCCGCTTCCTTGTCGCTCTCTCCCATAAACAACGCAAGATCGACTGCCGATATTTCGGATTCACTCATATGCACCTCTCTATCGAATTATACACGCTCAATTTTATTCTGCAGCGATTTTTTTCGTATTTCTTGCCGTACAAAATTTTTATACCGCGGAGATGAGAGAAAATAACAAATTTTCTGCGTATTTTCTATAAGCGAATAATATGAAAGTAATTTTAAAATTTATTTCCAAAGCAAACAATATGTGATGACTATGATAACAACGACAGAAGTAAGTAATGTTCAACAGGCAGCGGAGAAAGATATTTGAAAGATACAGCGGGCTTCCTGCCAGCCCGAGTTTTCTTTATAGAAAACTTGCGGGAAATACGGGATTGGGTGGCGTCTCGGCGGGTGGTGAGGTGCGATAATGCAATTCTTGAGCGGAAGAAAAATCAGCGGGTGTGAGTATGTCCTGCGCCGGATTGTAGCGGCGGCGTGAGCCGTTCGCGGCTTGCCGCGAATGCAACCGCGAAAAGCCGATTACGAGTTCCGTTCGCGCCCTATAAATTATTCATCACCTTCTCTCCATCGGTGCGATTTTCTTTTGGTAGACGCGGCGCATGAAAAAGAGGCAGGCGAGGACGGAGGCGGCTTCGGCGATGAGGTACGCCCACCAAATATCGTTGATATTTCCTGCGAGGGAAAGAAGATAGGTTACCGGCAGCAGAACGACGACTTGGCGTACGAAGGTTGCAATCATGCTGTAAACGGCGTTTCCGAAGGCTTGAAACACGGAAGAAAGCGTTATTGCAATCGCGGCGCCGGCAAAACTGCACGCGATAATGCGCATTGCAGGCACGCCGATTTCAAGCATTGCAGGAGATGCTTCAAACAGTCTCAAAAGCCGGGCGGGAAAAAGTTCGAATATCGCAGTTCCAACGAGCATAATGCCGACGGCAAGGATAAGGGACTTTTTTATCGCATCGGTAATGCGTTCTCTCCGACAGGCGCCGTAATTGTACGCGATAATCGGCACAATGCCGTTGTTCAGTCCGAAAACGGGCATAAAAATAAAACTGACAAGTTTAAAATACACGCCGTAGAACGCGATCGCCGAACTTGAAAATCCGCCGAGGATGAGATTGATAAAATACGTAGTAAACGACGTTATCGAATTGAGCAAAATCGACAGCAGTCCCACTTTGTAAATCTCGCCGATGATACGGGCGTCGGGAATAATATTTTTGATTTCAAAGCGAATTTCGTGATTTTTTTTAAGATTGAAGAAAATCGAAACGCACAGTCCCAAAATCTGACCCAAAACGGTCGCAAGGGCGGCGCCGCGTATTCCCATTTTTGGGAAGGGGCCGATTCCGAAAATCAAAAGCGGGTCGAAAATGACGTTGAACACCGCTCCGGCAAGTTGAGAATACATCGTGTAAATCGTTCGTCCCGTCGACTGGAGCAGCCGGTCGAACGTAATTCCCAAAAACAGCGCGAACGACAAAAAAAGCACCACGCGGAGGTAGTCTTCGCCGTATGCGACGATGGTTTCGCTCACCCTCTGCGACAAAAGATACGGATGCACGAGCGTAAGTCCCGCCGCAAAAAACGCTGCAAAATTGCACAACGCAAGAAACACGCCGTTCATGGCAGTCCGGTTTACGTCCTGCTGTCTGCCCTGCCCAAGTTTCCGCGACAAAAGCGAATTAATGCCGACTCCCGTCCCGACTGCAAATGAAATCATCAGATTTTGCACCGGAAACGCAAGCGAAACGGCAGTCAGCGCGTCCTCGTTGATCTTCGCAACGAAAATGCTGTCTACAATATTGTAGAGCGCCATCACGAACATCGAAAACATCATCGGAAGCGACATATTGATTATGAGTTTCATAACCGGCATCGTTCCCATCTTGTTTTCCGCCGAGCCTGACTGCTTGAGCGTATCAGCGTTCATAACTTCCTCCTGCAGGCGGCTTATGCCGTGCGCCCGGCACGACTTTTTACCGCCTTCCCCGAATCTGCAAATGCAAATCCGGAGCAACATATTTTTGTATTTTAGGGTGCGGACGGAACCGGTTTTATGGCGCTCCGTCCTGAGTCCGCGTGAACTTTATGCAAAGAAAACTCACGACAGGCGGGAATAGCGTTCCGTCTGCAAACTCAAACACTTCCCGCCTGCCGGACGTATTTTAGTCGAGCATGGCGTCGAGTTCGGCGGAAATTTTTTGTTTGTCGAGTTTTTGTCCGATGATGCAGAGTTTTATCATGCGGTCGCCGACTTTTTCGTCCCATTCCGCGCGGACTTTGGGCTCTTCGGCAAGCACTTCATCTCGTTCTTCTTTCGGAAGCGTCGCAAGCCATCTGCCGGACGCGCCTGCCTGAATCTGCCGCCCCGCCGTTTCAAAAACGTAGGCGGTTTCTTCTTCGTCGCTGAACCACACAACGCCCTTTGAACGGATGATATTGCGCGGCCAAACGCCTGCGTAGTCCTCAAGTTTAGCGCGGTTAAACGGACGGCGGCGGAAATACACGAACGATCCGATTCCGTATTCGTCCTCGTCGGCACCGTCGTGTTTATGGTGGTGATGATGACATCCGCACGTACATTCTTCCCCGTGTTCATGATGGTGTTCGTCGTGATCATCGTGTTCTCCGTGTTCGTCATCATCATGGCAGTGCTCGTCTTCTTCCGCGCGTTTTTCAAGTTCTGCAACCCAGCCTGCGCTTTCAAAAACCGTTTCAAAGTCGAAACGGCCGGTGGAAAGCAGGTCTTCAATCGGAACTACGGCGCGCGACGTTTCTATGACTTTGACGTGCGGCTGGAGTTTATTGATAACCGCGCGCACCTTTTTCATCTGGTCTTCGGTTACCAAGTCCTTTTTGTTGATGATGAGCGTCGAGCAAAATTCGATTTGCTGAACGATCAGCGACTCGATCTGTTCTTCCTGCATATCCTTTTTGAGCAGTTCCGCGCCGTCGGCAAACTCATCGACGAGGCGTTTGGCGTCAACGACGCTTACAACGTTGTCAAGCGCGCCGTTGCTGATCGCTTCGATGGACTGGGCAATCGGCATGGGCTCGCAGACGCCGCTTGCTTCAATCAAAATGTAGTCGTACTTGCCGGTTTCGATGAGATTTTCGATTTGGCGCACCAAGTCGGTTTTGAGTGTGCAGCAAATGCACCCGTTTGTCAGCGGCACAAGGCTGCTTTTATCCGTTATGTGCGCGCCTTTTTCGATAAGCGTCGCGTCAACGTTGATTTCGCCGATGTCGTTTACAATCACTGCGACTTTGTATCCCTTTTGATTTGCCAAAATCATGTTCAAGAGCGTCGTTTTGCCTGCGCCTAAGTATCCGCAAAGCAGGGTAATCGGTACCGTTTTTTTTGCCATTTGTTTCCTCGTTGTCCTTCAGGCGGACTTATTCGATTGAATGCCGCGATCCGCCCATAATCTGTAATAATTTGTCCGCATACGCGCGGAATTGACTAAATATAGTGAAAAAGCGGGATTTAGGGTAGGGCGGGACGGGCAGGTAAGGCGGGTTGTTATTGGATTCGGATGACTTAACGGAGTACCCGCCCTGCCGAGTTTTGCCGAAGGCAAAACTCGGGCGGGCGGAACACCGCTAAATCCATAAAGCTGCGTAATAACCGCCTGCCGACTACCTTTGTATAAACTTCGATCGCGGGCGGGCGGTGATGTCGACGCGGCGGTTTTGGCGGCGGCCTTCTTCCGTTTTGTTGTCGGCGATGGGGCGGGTGGCTCCGTAACCTTTGTAGGTGAAAAGTTCGCGCGGAAGCCCTTCTGAAACAAGCGCGTTCATGACGGTGCGCGTCCGTTCGATGGAAAGATTCATTTGTCCAGTCGGGCGTCCGATGTCCGCCGTGTGTCCTTCAATCAAAATCGTAAACTCGTTTTCCTTCAAAATAGCGGAAAGCATTTCGGCAATCTGCGCGATTCTCACGCGGTCTTCAGGCAAAAGTTCTGAAGAGTCGGGGACGAACTTCAAGTCGACTGAAAATAAAAGCCCCGGCACCGTATCTTCCACGCCGATATCGGGCACTTTGTTTTTGTAGATGTACTGCTTAATCGTGCGGAAAGCGGCGTAATACGAGTCGTCTTTTTCAGGCGCGCCTACGTCGCTTATTAAATTCGCTTTATCAAGGAGAATCGTAACCTTTCCCTGTTTAAGAAGCGCAAGATTTTCAGGCACCGTAAGGATTTTTAACGCGTCGCGGCGGCGGAGAATGGGGTCGGTGCGGTTCCTTCCGTAGACCTTGTACGCCTTGATGTACAGCGGGTCGGTTCCCGTTACGTCTTCGTACCGCCTGTCGTCTTCCGAATAGTTGTAGCGCACAATGCCTCTCGTGGAAGCGACATCGTTGTCAATCATGTTTTTTTCGTAAATGCGGTTCATGTTTTCGTCCCAAATCTGCGGGAAAAAACATGGATAGACCGCGCTTGAAACGTACTCGCCGTGAACGGGAATGCTTCCGCGCGCGTCGATGATAATGCCCGTATACGAACGCGAGGGGACTGTCTCAAGCGGCTCTTCTGCGGTGTAAGGATATTGATGGCGGACAAGCATGCGGCTGATATTCGTCATGTTGATGGTATTCGTCGTGCACAGCGACTGCGTGCCGGATGCGTACACGGGAGAATTGCGTTTTCCCCCTTCGATTATCTCCGTGATGTCTTCAAGCGTCATCTGACCGCCGGTAACCGCGTCGCCGAGGTACGTTTCGTTGTCGACAAAGAGATTTAAAAGCGGATCCTTTATCAGCGACGGCATTTTAAGTTTTATCAACGCTTCCGCCGCGTTTTTATTGGAAGGCGCGCTGTAGTCCTGCTTTCCGACGTCAAGCGAAATGTTCGAATAAAAATTATTCTGCGTCCAGTCGACGCTGCTTTTTGATGAAAACGATGAGTTTAAGTCGATTGCGTAGAGCGCGCGCGAAGTAAAAGCCAACGCCGCTGTAAAAACAATAAAAGTCTTTTTCAATTTTGTCCCGCCTCTGTTTATCATCGGAATGTTTCGCCGCAACGTTTAGAGGCCTTGCGCCTTCATAATCCGACTGTACAAGCAATCGTTTGCATTCCTATGACGAATCGAAGATATAGAAAATATTTATCAATTAGGCAATAAATTTGCGTTATTCTAAAAAAAATAATTGCGTTATCGCCGATCAGCCTATAATATTACTCACCATACGGAGAGTTTAAGGAGTGTTGACACCGATGGCAGAAATCACTACTTTACCCCCCCCCCCCCC
>JBQNBN010000018.1:0-32972 GCA_052169915.1 Treponema sp. | reverse complement strand
AAAAAACCTCTCGGGGCGGGCAGGAACACCGTGTCGTATTTTCCAAGCATCTCTTATTTCCGCCGGAAAATTATGCTTTTCCGGCAGCATAGTTTTTAATTCCTCCAATAAATTTACGCATTCCATCGAAAACGACCTCCTTTCCCTCCCAATCCCCATCCAATACGCACCGCGACGGTCCCGTCGCACCCCTGCCGTTTGCATAGCGATACTGTATCCTCTTTGAAAATGCCGCACCGCGTATAGTGCAAACACCTCTTCCTGCAAGTCTACAAGTTATCTTTTATAAAAAGACGCGCCCTGCAATACTGCTCACGACCACACAGGTTATCAGCAAGTCTGCGCTAGCAAACTTGTGCAGGCGGAATACAGTTATATCTGTCAAACATAATAACAACCGCCGGCGGTCTCCCGTACACCACTCTTCCCCCTAATCTTTTATTTTGCACTTCCGATAATAAAAGTGAAATCTCAGGAATATTCCGCTTGAGTCGGAAATTCCTTGCGGCAGACTTTTGCGCAACTTCTTGCAGGAGGCGATCATGTCAGTTTCTATCAGTTCCGCCTATGGAATGGTAAATCCCGGAAGCGCGGGCAACAAACTTTACGTGCCGGTCAATCCGGCAAAATTGCTGTATTCCCATTTTACCCATGTTTCGGGCTTTGCAGCGGGAAAAAATCAGCACGGCGTATCGATAACGAAGATTCAGATTTTGAACACGCTCATAGACCATCTTTCGTCGCTGAAATCCGGCAAACGAACGGCAAATACGGCGGTAACGCCCGAGCAAGTCGATTCGATAATCGATAATTACCAGACGCAAATCAGGCAGATTGTAAAAGCGGCGGAGACGACTCCCTATATTTTGACCGGAGCGCGTCCTGAAGCGGGCGTTTTGTTTTCGATAAGCGAATAATTATTTCCACACAATCCACAAAAAGACTGCAGCGGTTGCCGTCGTCAGAAGCGTGAAAGGAATGCCGATTTTTATCCACGCGCGGAATGTCATCGGGTAATTTTCGCGCTTTAAGATTCCCATCGCAACGATATTTGCGCTCGCTCCAAACGGCGTAAGGTTTCCTCCGAGGCAGGAACCGAGCAAGAGCGCAAACATAAACAATTCGCCCTTAATTCCAATCGATTTTGCAAGGCTGTCGGCGACCGGCAGCATGACGATTATGTACGGCACGTTATCGACAAAGCCTGAAATCACAACCGACAGCGCGATAATCAGCAAAAAACCGGCGAGCGCGCTGCCGCCCGTTACGCGCGCTAAAAATGCCGCAAGATCGGAAAGCAAGCCTGTTTCTGCAACGGCGCCGACCACGACAAAAATTCCCAATAAGAAAAAAATTGACTCCCAATCAAGTCCTTTAACAAGCGCAAACGCTTCTCTTGTCCCCTTGCGTTGGATCGCCGCATACCAAAAGACGCCGATTCCGCCGAGCAGCATGACAAAAAGTCCTGAAAGCCATTCAATTTCCGAATGCAAAAACGAAATTGCCGCAAGTCCCGCAATCATCGAGCATAAGAGAACGGCTGGGAAAAGCGAAAGGACTGTTGTTTTCTCCGCAGGGACTTTTTGCGTCGCATTCCGAAAGTAATAATAGAAGAAAACGCAGCCGGCAAGCATTCCCGCTTGAATGAAGAAAAAGAGCGAGGCGCGTCCCTCATGCGCAAAAAAGTCGTTGAACGTGTAGCCAGCGTAACTTGCAAAAATCATCGAAGGCGGATCGCCGACGAGCGTTGCGGTTCCCTCAAGATTCGACATGACGGCAAGTCCCGCCATAAAATACGTGGGATTGAGCGAAAGTTTTTTTGACAGCGCGAGCGCAATCGGAGCCATAACAAGGACGGTCGCGACGTTTTCGACAAAAATCGAAATAATGCCGGTCATCGCGAGAATTAAAATGATTGCAATGCCGGTAGACGGCGCGCGCTCAACAATCGCGTCCGCAATGCGGGCAGGCACGCGGGAATAAATGAACAGCGCCGCAATCGCCATGCTTCCGGCGTAAATCATCAGCACGTTCCAGTTTATGAGCGCGTAAATCGAATGAATGAGTGCGGAAAAACGCGCGCTCCCTGCGGCGGGAAAGATTTTTTCCGGTAAAATAGTGCCGAACGCGAGCAGAATGAGCGCGGCGGCAGCGGAAAACGCAACTTTTTTGTCTTGAAACAAAATCACGAGCAAATACATGAGCGCCGCCGCGCACAAAACGAACCATTTTATTGCCATGCGGACGGACTATACACGAATATTGGAGGAAAAGCCAGCGTTCGGGGAATGGAAAGAGCAGTAAAAGCGGAAATAGGACTACAATTATGTCGGAAAGCACGTAGCGGCGGGACGACTGGGGTCGAAACGGAATTGAGGCGGGGCGGCATTTTTGTTAAACAAAAAAACCGTTTCGCTCGGGAAACGGTCTCTTACAAAAAACGAAAATTATTGAACATTTTCAGGCTGCGCATCTTTGGGAACACGAACTTTCTTTTCAAGCCAATCGTTTCGGAAACAGCGCGTACAAACTTTAAGCGTCCGCGTCTCCCCGCCGATAACGGTTTTTACCGGCATCAAATTCGGACGCCATGTGCGATGCGTATGGTTCATGGACTTACTCACTTTATTGCCGTGCATCACTCCCTTACCGCACAGATCACAAGTTCTAGACATATGTATTACCTACCTTAATATCCGCAATATTTGCAGTAATATAATGATTTTGGATTTCCATGTCAACGGAATGACTGGATGGAGACGAATGCAAAAAATCTTGCTGACGTTCGGCAGGGCTGTTTTCCGCATCAGGGACTCTGCAACTAAAATCCGTCAAGAGGAATAACATTCCATTTCACTGTCTTCTTCCCGCTTGTTTCAGTATAAAAAATCAGTAAAATACCGGTAGAAAAGCGCCGTAGCAAATCGGCAGGACTTTTTTGTCTCAAGGTTTGCGCTGCAGACTTTCTATATAACGCGTACGCTCATGCGCGCAATGAAAAGTCGATTTGGGAATTGAAATTCTCTCAGCGGCTTTTAGGGGAGAGAAGACAAAATGACTGCCGAAATATCGTCAGCCGCGTTGTCTTAAAGTTTGCGTTGCAAACTTATTTTTATAACTTGTGCGCTCACGCGCACGATAAAAAGTCAATTCGGAAATTGAGATTTCCTCATTGATTTTTATGGGAGGTACAATGCGGAAAATTGTACGGACGATTACGATGTTGGCTGCGGCGGGGATTTTTTTCTCGTGCGCAAAGGCTCCTGTCTACAAGGACGGGACGTATACGGCGACCAGCGAAAAAGACAACTGGGGCGGCTGGGCGGATATTTCGATTACGGTCAAGGATAAAACGATTGTCGAATGCACATTTACCGCCTACGATAAGGATGGGACTATAAAGGATAAAACCTACGGCATGGAGGACGGGCAGATTAAAAATGCCGGAATCTACAAGTTGGCGCAGGCGTCCGTTGAAGGCGGGCAAAAATATCCGGGAATCCTTTTGGAAAAACAGAATATCGACAAGGTCGACGCGGTCAGCGGGGCGACGGTTTCCCACCGGCTCTTTCAAGACGCGGCAAAAAAGGCTTTGAAAGACGCAGTTGAGTAACGGCAGGAGCGGTATGGATAATCTCGACACAGTTACGCTTGCAAAATTAAATATCCAGCGAAAGCCGTTCCGTTCGGCAAGCCTTGCGTTTTTGACGTTTGCACTTGCCTTTACGCTTTTTACGGGGAGTTTCCTCGTAAAAAGTTTGAAAGAGGGACTTTCGTCCCTTTCGAACCGGCTGGGAGCGGATATTATCGTGGTGCCGCAGGGCTACGACAGCAAGATTGAAGGCGCGCTTTTACGCGGCGAACCGAACAATTTTTATTTTGAACGTTCCGCGCTCGACGTCGTGCGGAATATTGACGGCGTTGACAAAGCAAGTCCCCAACTTTTTGTTGCGACGCTTTCCGCCGGCTGCTGTTCGTTTCCGCTGCAAGTCATCGGGCTGGACTTCGAAAGCGATTTTTGCATTCTTCCGTGGCTCAAGCAGCACGTCAAATTCCCCTTAAAAGAAAATCAAATCATCGTCGGCGCGAATATCGTCGGCAATTACAATTCCGAATTAAAATTCTTTAATCAGCCCTTTTCGATTGCAGGCCGACTGTCAAAAACGGGCATGGGATTCGATAATTCCGTGTTTATGAGCGTGCAGAATGCGCGGAGGCTCATAAAAGAATACGAACGGATTATGCAGCACCCCGCTTCCGACAATGAAAATCTTATTTCGAGCATTATGGTGCGCGTCAAGCCCGGCAGCGACATTATGCAGGTTGCGCAAAAAATCAGAAACGCGTTCAAAGGGCAGCAGCTCTACCCGCTCGCTGCAAAAAATATGATGTCGAACGTTGCGTCGGCAATCGGGAGCCTTTCGTTTTACGTCTACGTTTTGACGATCGTTCTTTGGATTTTGACCTTCCTTGTGCTTTTTACCGTTTTTTCTTCTATTATAAATGAGCGCAAAAAGGAATTCGCGATGCTTAGGATTTTAGGCGCAACGAAGAAAAAACTTGTTTCGCTCGCGTTCACCGAATCCCTTTTTATAAGCGGAAGCGGCGCGGCAGGCGGCTCGTTCCTTGCGCTCTGCGTCGTCCTTTTGTTCAATCAAGCGTTCAGCCAAGCGGTAAAACTTCCGTATCTCCGTCCGCACGCGCTTTGGATATGTGGTTTATTCGTTACGGTAACGCTGCTTGTTTTGGCGGCAGGACCCATCGCTTCGCTTAAAATGATGCGGCAGTTTTCCAAAACGCAGGATGCGCTCAATGCGCGAGAGGACTAGCGAGAAAATCGGGGAGGGGGCGCGCTCAATGGGAGCAGAGGGAAAGGAATGGAACTTCAGCTTGTACAGTCGATCTTTGCGGCGTCATATATTAACGACACAAAAAATATATTAAATGTATTCTGAATAGCGTCGCTTGCTATCAATAAAAAAATCTTCTAACAACATATTTTCATTTGAAAATTTATTCACTGTACAGTGAATAATGGACTTGAAAAAGTCCATTAAAGCCTCGCTTCGCTCGGCTTTTCAAAGAAAACATAAGATTGTTGGAGGATTTGAGTATGCAGAAAAAACATTTATTGAGTTTAGTTCTCGGAATTTTATTTATATTGATTGGAATTACTATTATTCCGGTCGGATTGTATTGTTCCACTTATTTTTATAAAAACTTTCCTGAGGTGAGATTTGAAAATATAATTCAGCAAGACGATGATATCCTTGAACCTAGCGAGGAACGAGGATTTTTTGAATCGATTATGTCCATCGTGGGAGCCGGATTAGATAGATTGATTACAAAAATGTCTAATATTATTCAAGAACAGAAGCAGCTCCGCGACGGATATAATAAAAGTTTTTATACTATTCAGACAGAAATCAAGTATGTAATGAAAATGCAGGCTGTCTATCTTATTGTAACAACCATAATAATAAGTATTTTTTTCATAATTTTTGGAGTTATATGTCTTGCCTTTCATGCTCTCTTAATATATCAAAGTAAAACATATCTTTTGGAAGAAAAAATAAGAAATGAAATAGCAATTCGTGGAGGGAAAATATAAATGTTTTTTGTAGTTTTAATTATTCTTTTTATTTTACTATTCTTTTTGGCTCCAACACTTATCAGAATTTTCGGAAATGAAACGTTCGATGAAAACAAAGCTACCGGACGAACCGTAAGAAAAACGCCTGCTCAGAAAGCTTTAAGATTTAAGTTTTATATAACAGGATTGTTTATATTAATTTTAGTATTTGGAATTATGATAAAATCTTGCATAAATTAATTTGTGCGTTGGGAGAAAGTTGCATTTATCGGTACTATGATAAAAATCAGAATTTTTCACTATAAAGACATATGTATGGTAATAAAAAAAATTGCTTTTTGATAACTGCACGCACACATAAAAAAGCGGACTGGAAAAGTTTCCCCCTGCTAACGGTATGCGCATCTTAATGTCTGTAATACAGAAAGAACTGAAAAGCATTATCGAATTTTCAGCAAAAAAAATATTCTGTGCCGCGCTTCGACTTGCAAATACATGCAGCAAAAGCGGTAGATAGAATTTCAGCCCACAGAATGCTTGCAATCGGCATTACATTCCGCTCCATTTGTCTGCCGCTTATTTGCTAGCGAAACTTCGCCATTTCCGTCTTACAGAGGCTGTCGCACAGTTCGTTATATTCGACTCCCGCGTGCCCCTTTACCCAGTTCCAGCTTACGTCAAGACTTACGCATACATCGTCGAGCTGTTGCCATAGATCTTGATTTTTGACGGGCTTTTTATCCGCCGTGAGCCAACCTTTTGCTTTCCACGACTTTATCCATGCCGTAATTCCGTTTTTGACATATTGACTGTCGATATTCACGACTATATGCCGCGTTTTAAGCGTCGGAGCCGCCGCGATGAGCGATAAAGCGGAAATTGCCGCCGTCAATTCCATTCGATTGTTCGTCGTAAACTTTTCACCGCCGCTCAGCTGCTGCACGTTCCCGTCCGCAATGATAACCGCCCCCCAGCCGCCCGCTCCCGGATTTCCCGAACAACCGCCGTCGGTATATACAATGATATTTTCCATAAGCGATGAGAGAATGGCACATTATGAGACGAACGGCAAGAGAGTACGTGCTGAAATATGTTTAGCGGAGCACGGTCACAGCTTTTTTGCCTACGCAAAAGTCGGGGAAAATGACTTCAGTATGTGGAAAGCAAGCTGACTGTAAAGTCAAAAAATACTAGAAGTCTCAATATACAGCTGACAATAAAATCCTGTCGGTTGCAAAACGATGTAAAGTAAAGTGGACAATTTTTAGAACGCCCGGAAAAAATAATAGCTTGAACGATTTTATTTAACCGACAGCGATGCAAAAACTTTCAAGTAGAAATTCCAGAGCGTTGCAAATGATTACAAAAATCGGCGACTCTATACGCGCGGTTGGAGCGAGCAGCAAAGTGATGGAAGGACTTGGCGAAGAACTTTCTTCCGACATGACGGAGACCGCGAGCTCAATCAACGAGATTTCCTCGCATATCGACGGCGTGGAGCAGCAGGCTATACCGCTGGCAGCTAGCGTTATCGAGACATCCAGCATGGTTGAGGAAATCATACGCACCATCGAAACCTTGAACTGAAGTATTGAAACGCAATCCGCGAGCGAGGTGCAGTCTTCGGCGGCGGTTGAACAGATAGTTGCGAATATCGCGGCAATTACCCTGTCGCTGGAAAAGAGCGACAACATGGTCAAAAATCTTGCCGCCACCATGTCGGAGGGAAAGTCGACTTTACTCACGTCGAACACCGACGCAAAAGATTGCCGACGTGAAACTAAGTTTTGGAGTGGTGACAATAACTAGCGCGCCCCGTTATTGAGTGAACACGCTCTTTTACATAGAAAAAAATCGCCTCTCAATCCCCTGTTTCCCGCAAGTTTTGCTACGGACGGTTTTTATATCGTTAGAATGACAAAACACTATTCCGTCCGCACAAGATTTTGCTTATTGCAAAATCTTGCAGAAAACGATATTTGGGCGGGCGGGTAACTACGTTTTCTGCACGTTTTGCTATAGCAAAACGTGGGCAGGCGGCAACGCCGTTTTATCTTTCAAACTCATTTTTTGCCGCCTGCCGCTACCCCAGCACTAACTTATCGTTCATTTCGCCGCTTGCGCCGAACTTTTCAAGCAGGTCTTGCACCGTCAGATTTTTCTTTTCGTCGCCGCGGACGTCGTAGACGACTTTGCCGTCCATCATCATGACGAGGCGGTTGCCGTAACGGATGGCGTCGCGCATATTGTGCGTAACCATAAACGTCGTCAGTTTATCGCGCGTGATAAAAGATTCGGTGAGTTCGAGGACTTTTTTCGCAGTCTTCGGATCAAGGGCGGCGGTGTGCTCGTCAAGCAGGAGGAGACGCGGTTTTTGCAGCGTCGCCATAAGGAGCGTAAGCGCCTGCCGCTGCCCGCCGGATAACAGTCCTGCCTTTGCGGTCATGCGGTTTTCAAGTCCCAAGTCGAGAAGGGCAAGTTTTTCTTTGTACAACGCCTTTTCCGCCGGCTGAATGTGCCACGAAAGTCCGTGTTTTTTGCCGCGCCGCATCGCCATCGCAAGATTTTCCTGAATTTCCATGTTGGCGGCAGTTCCCATCATCGGGTCTTGGAAAACGCGTCCGAGGTACTTCGCTCTAAAATATTCAGGTTTGCCGGTCAAATCCATGCCGTCAAGGATGATTGAACCCGTGTCGGTAAAATGCACGCCCGCAATCAAATTGAGCAAGGTCGACTTTCCCGCGCCGTTTCCGCCGATTATCGTAACAAAGTCGCCGTCTTCAAGCGTCAAGTCTACGGTTTTTATCGCGCGTTTTTCCGTTACGGTGCCCGGATTGAATGTCTTTGATATGTTAAAAAGTTTCAGCATGCCGTGTCCCCCGCTTTATTGCAAAATCGCGCCGGAGGCGTCGGGATTTTTCGAGCCGGTTGAAACATGGCGCGTGTCTTCTTCTTCGTCTATGTTCATGCCCGGAAGCGAACGCCGCCTTCTTAAAATCCGCGCTTTGACGACCGGCACCGACAATGACGCCGCAACGATGAGCGCGGTTAAAAGTTTTAAATCAGTCGACTTTAAGCCCATCTGCAGGACGACTGCAACGACGATTCGATAAATGATAGAACCGAACACCGCAGCAATGAGCGGCCACCAAAATCCGAAACGCTCTCCGAAAATCACGTCTCCGATGATAATCGACGCAAGTCCGATGACGATTGTTCCCGTCCCCATGCCCACGTTGGCAAAACCTTGGCTTTGCGCCACGAGCGCGCCGGAAAGAGCGACCATTCCGTTTGCAATCATCAGACCGAGGATTTTCGTCGTGTCGGTATTAACGCCGAGCGCGCGCACCATGTGCTCGTTGCTGCCCGTTGCGCGGATTGCGCTCCCGATCTCCGTTCCGAAAAACCAATACATCAGCAAAATGATTGCGGAAACAACGGCAATTCCGATGATGAGAGAGGAATGCGTCGCCGTGAGCGTTCCGCCTGAAAGGTTTTTGAGCGACGACATAAGCGTATTTTGCCCGATGAGCGAAATATTCGCCTTTTGCATAATGCGGATATTGATGGAATACATGGCGATTTGCGTCAAAATGCTTGCAAGAAGAATGTTTATGCGGAGTTTTGTGTTCATAAAGCCTGTCGTAAGCCCTGTGAGCGCGCCGATTGTAAAAACAAAAACGAAGGTGAGCGCGGGATTCATTCCGCGGACGATGAGCGCCGCCGTTACCGCGCCCCCAGCGGCAAAACTGCCGTCAACCGTCATGTCGGCGATATTCAATATTCTGAAAGTCAGATACACGCCGAGCGTCATCAGCCCCCATAAAATTCCCTGCGATACAGCGCCTTCCATTGCAAGCAAGACTGCCATTCCTACTCCTATAAAAAACTTTTCACGTGAGAAAGACTTTTTACCGTACGCGACAGCGCACTATTTTCATTCGACTGTTTGCAACGCAAACGTACAAAAAGCGCGCGCATATTCCGTTAGAATGCGCACGTTTTTTTCGATAAACTCAAAAAATGTAAGCGCGCGCCGACTGTATAAGCCGTGCGCGCGCGGTATTAGTTGTTTTCGAGCGCGGCAGTATCGATTCCAAGCGCGGCTGCCGTTTCGTCGTTGACGCTGAGCCGGAACGTTTGCTGATACTGCACCGGCATTTCGGCAGGATTTTTTCCGTTTTTAAGGATTTCAACCGCCATCTCTGCCGTCTGCTTTCCCAGCGTATAATAATCGATTCCGTACGTCGCAAGTCCGCCTGATGCAACCATTTCTATCGCTCCGGGAACGACGATTTTTTTGTTTTCAAGCGCAACCTGCGCGACGGTCGCCATGCCTGCGGCAATCATGTTGTCGGTGGGTGCGTAAATCGCGTCCGTTTTGCCGCAAAGACTTTGCGTAACCTGCTGCAGTTCGTTCGTGTTGGAAACCGTGCCTTCCACGTATTTAATGCCGAGTTCGTCGCATTTTTGCTTTGCAATCGCGATTTGAAAGTGCGAGTTCTGCTCGCTTGAACAATATAAAAGACCGATTGTCCTGACGTCCGGCACGATTTTTTTAATCAGTTCGATTTGCGCGGCGCAGGGCGTAAGGTCGGACGTACCGCTGACGTTCGTGCCGGGCATTTCGTTTTTGTTGACGAGTTTTGCGCTTTCAGGATCCGTTACGGCGGTTACCAAAATCGGAATTTTATTCGTAAGGTTTGCGACTGCCTGCGCCGCCGGCGTTGTAATTGCAAGAATTAAGTCGTCGTTGTCGTTGACTAATTTTTCTGCAATCGTAACGCAGTTGATTTGCTCTCCTTGAGCGTTATGATAGTCAATCGTAATGTTTTCGCCGTCGATAAAGCCCGCTTCTTTTAGTCCGTCGGTAAATCCCTTGTAACTTACGTCGAGAGCGGGATGTTCAACCAGTTGAATGACGCCGATTTTCAATTTTCCGTCCGATTTTTTTTGACAACCTGCCGTTAAGACTGCGGTGGCAAGACAGACCGCCGCGACGAATGTTTTTTTCATATTTTCCTCCATTGGAAACCGGAATTTTTCGCTTTGTTTGTAAGCGGATGTGCGCAATTCCTTCTCCTGCGTCATTGAGGGACCATTATAGGTTTTCCGTTTTCGGTGTGCAAGCGAATATGAAAGATTTTTTAATGGGACTGCACAAAAGAATGACGACTGAAATAAGACCTGTTCGATAACTTTGTTATCGCTCAAGTTGGCGGGTTTTGCAGTCAATTTTTTCTCCGTCCGAAAAGCCCCGCACGACTGCGCGAAAGAGGCGTGTAAACAAAACTTATCCGCATATCCAAATACTGCGCGGAAGCGCCGGCGCGGTAACCGCGGAGCGCATAGTAATTTTCAAATTTGCCTTTTGCATTTGAAAACGTTTCTCCGTCAATCTGATGAACATACGTAATGGTAACCAGCGTTTTTATTCCGAACATCCGATTGATATGAAAGCCCATTCCGAAATCGATTTTCCCTGCGCTGAAAAAATCATACATTCTATCGTAGTAAAACGCTCCGGCGGCGCGGTTTTCATGGTGATCAAGCGATTCTATAAAAATGAAGGGCGAAACAAAGGCGCTTGCGCTTAATTCCAGTTCAGGAGAAGCGAAAAACGTCAATGATAAGCCGAGCCACGTAAAGCAAGTCCGTCTGTCGTAAGAAATGCCGAAAAGTCCGCCTTTTTGTATATAGGCGGCGTCGATTGAGTTCCACGGGACGTTTTTTCCGGTTTTGCTGTGCGCCGCATCTCCGTACCAACCGTAACCGTCTTTTGCATTAAATAGAAGATACTCGTATTCAAATGAGAATTGCGGCGTTACTTCAAGGCGCGACAACAGAGGGACTGAAAGCCCGAGCGCGCCGCCTGCAAAAAACGACGATAAGTTTATAAAGTTGTCGCTTATCGAAAAGTCGTTTTTAACGCCGTTTAAGTCCATCCAATCCGAATCGAACATTTTTCCGGACGCATTGGGAATGAACGCCGCCGCAAACGCGTCTGCGTACAGCCATTTCCAACCGAAATCGACTTTTGCGCCTGCGTACAGCGAATTGGCGTGCGACCATACCAATTCGCTTTTTTTCTTGTAGGCGCCGTCTTTGCCTTCAAGCAGGAGTTCGACGACGTTTCCGTTCCGGCTTCCGAAAAACGGCTCTATCGACAGCAAAAAATCGTTTTTCTTACAAAATGCGGCGGAGCAAAGAAAAAACAATAATGCAAAAAAGAGTTTACGCTTCATGCGTTACCGCATCGACATTCGTTTTTTGTGCAATCGTATTGAGCGTATCGTCCGCGGGTGCAAGCGGATCGACTTTAAACAACTTTACAAATTGACGGCGCGCCGCTTCCATATCTTTGGGATAGGGCGCACTAAGGTTCAGAGTCTGTCCGCTTTCAGGATGCGTAAAGCGCAGGGCGTACGCGTGGAGCGCAAGGCGGCTTACAAGCGGACGTTCTTCGTATTCGTCGCCGCGCCATTTGCGCTTAACTTCGCTCAAGCGGAGCGGCTTTTGACAGCCGCCGTAAAGCGGGTCGCACACAATGGAAAGTCCCAGTGCCGCAAGGTGCGCGCGGATTTGGTGCGTGCGTCCCGTTTGCGGTTTTGCTTCAATCCATGAATAAGACGACGCGCCGCCGATTCGTCTAAAATGCGTAACGGAGGGTTTTCCAATGCTTTTGTTGACCGTCGTTCTGTGGCGCGCATCTCCGTCCGGCAAAAGCGGAAGGTCGACGGTCGTTTCCGTCCACAAAGGTCTGCCGTACACGATACAATGGTAGATTTTTTCAACGCGGCGGTTTTCAAACTGCGCGGATAAGTTTTTATGCGCTTCCTGCGTGCGCGCGTAGACGATGAGCCCCGACGTATCTTTGTCTATCCGATGGACTGCATAGAGTTTTCCGAATTCTTTTTGCGCTTCAAGGTCGAGGCGCAAGGCCGACGGGTCATAACGATCCGCTGCAATCAAAAGACCTGATCGCTTATTGAGCGCAACGATGTCGGAGTCGAAGTAAATGACGGTATAGTCGGGAATAGGCTTCATGATTTTTGAGTATATCAAAGCGCAAAACGATTGAACAGACGGCGCGTTTGTATTATTATGCCGCGCATGGGACGCGCTGATGGTGTTTTCTCCTCTCATTTTTCGGCGTTTTCCCTGCCTGCGGCTATAGTATATCGGTATTATGCGACCTTCCCAAGGTTGAGAGGGCGGTTCGACTCCGCTTAGCCGCTTCAATAAAAATCCGTTTTATAAAAATGTCCGCCGCGTTTGTCGGCGGCGCCCGTTGAGAGTATCCGCACAAATAAAATATCTGTATTTGGAGTTTCTAAGCATGAAATCAATCGGCGCATTTATCAAAACCCGTAAAAGAATCGGGCTGGCGTTTAAAATCTCTTTCGTATTGTGCGCGGTTTTTATTCCCGCCGTCGGCGCGCTCGGCGTTTTCGTCTTTAAGCGTTTTTCCGCCGTTATTGTCGAAAATATCCGCGCAGGAATTGCCGGACGGCTCGATAACGAAGCGAACACGATTTACGCAAACATTTTTTCCAAATTCGAAACGACTGCACACAATTATGCTTCCCTCGTTACGGATCTGGGCTTTGAAAATGAAGCCGCGCTTTCCGACATAAGCCGCACGCTCATGGCTTCCGACGCCGCGATTTCAGGCGGCGGCTATTGGCTTGAACCGTATATAATAGAAGGAAGAAAGTTGACCGGTCCCTACTGGTTCCGCACAAAGTCCGGTGCAATCGAGATGACGTGGGACTACAGCACGGATAAAAACGACTACACAAAACTCGACTGGTACAAAAACGACGGCATAGCGCAAAAGCGTCCGGTCGTCTGGAGCGCGCTTTACAACGACAGTGTAACCGGCGTTCCGATGATAACGGCAACGTCCGCGCTCACGTCCGGCGCAAAGAAAACCGGCGTCGTAACAGTCGACCTGGGGCTTGCTCCGCTCAACGCATATTTTGAGACAATCGACTTTCCCGACATTCCTTCGTATACGCTTTCTCTTGCCGATTCGACGGGAACGTGCTTTGACAGCCGCAATAATGACTGTATTGGAAAGCAAATCTTTGACGGGACTGCGTTCTCCGAAAAAAAACGTATTATATATGAAAAGAACGCGATAATTTTTATCTCGCCGCTTGCGTCGACAGGAATTTACCTGTGTCTCGGCATTGAAAAGTCAATCGTCTTTGCCGCGTTCAAAAAAATCCTTGCCGGAAACATCGCGACAGCGTTCATTTTTATCGCCGCTATCATCCTTGCATTCTACGCGTTCATCAAATTCGTGCTCATAAGACCGCTCAACCGCACCGTGCGCGCGCTCAAGGACATTGCGCAGGGGGACGGGGACTTGACGGTCAGTCTTCCCGTGAGGGGAAACGATGAAATCGCCGAACTTGCCGAATATTTTAATAAAACGATTGAAAAAATCTGCGAGTCGGTGAAAGCGGTCGGCTCGAACGTCGGCATTATGCAGAAAATCGGCCGCGAACTGAACATGAATATGGGCGACACTGCCAATTCGATAAACGGAATCAGTATAAATCTTGAAAGCGTCAAAAAGCAGATTATGAAGCAGTCGGCAAGCGTTGTCTCTGTGGGCGCGTCGCTGCAGGTGATGATGCGGACAATCGAAAGTCTTGACGAGCACATCGAAACGCAGACGGCGAACGTCGGCAATTCCTACGAGGAAATTACAAAGATGGTGTCGAATATCACGTCCGTTGCCGACGGCGTGGAGCGCAACTTAAAAATCCTTGACTCGCTCAACAGCGCGACTGACGCAGGAAAGTCGGTGATCGCAGAGACGGTCGAATTGAGTAAGTCCGTCGACGGAAGTTCTGAGGTTCTTCTTGAGACGAGCGCGGTCATTCAAAATATCGCAGACCAAACGAATTTGCTTGCGATGAATGCCGCGATTGAAGCGGCTCATGCGGGAGAGGCGGGCAAGGGCTTTGCAGTCGTCGCCGATGAAATCCGCAAACTTGCCGAAGAGTCCAACATTCACGGAAAAAATATTACGACTATACTGACGACGCTCAAAGAAAAGATACGGAAAGTAAACGACTCCGCCTCCGACGTTGAGCGGCAGTTCGACAGCATTTTTGAATTGGTCGAACAGACGAAGGCGCAGGAACACCGGATTATGAATGCGATGCAGGCGCAGCGTTCAGGCAGCGGGCGTATTATGCAGTCGATGGACGTAATAAAAGACATGACGAATGAAGTGCGCGTCAGTTCCCGCGAAATGCTTAACGGCAGCACCTTGGTTTCTAAAGAGATGAACAAACTCGGCGCAATGTCCGACACCATTGCCAACGGCATCAACGAAATGTCCGTCGGCACCTCGCAGATAAACCGCGCCATCCACGAAATAAACGACATTACGATAACCAATAAGCGCAGTATCGAGGAACTGGCGGAAGAGGTAGGGAAGTTCAAGGTCTAATGGGGAATGTATAATTAGGAATTAGGATAGAAGCATCGGAACGAGGTTTTCGCTCCGACGTTTTTTTGCGCTGGCGCTTACGTTGTTACGCCTGCCCACGTGTTACCGCAAGTTTGCCTAAACAAAACTTAGCGGGGCGGGAACACCGTTACGTCATTTAAATACTGCTTTTACCGCCCGCTCATCCCCGCTTCCCCATGAGCAGCGTCAATTCGTGTTTATTGTAATTCAAGTGTACGACGCGGCTGTTCGGGAGGGTGGAAAACTTTTTTATAATCGTCCAGTCCGTCTTTCCCTGCATTTTGATGGTGCATATCATGTTCGCAGTGCAGCCGCTTGCAATCAGACGTGTTATCCAGTCGTAAAGCCGCTCCGGATAGCAGATAACGTCGCTTAAAATCCAATCGCAGTCGCCGATTTCCTCAGGCAGAAGCGTAAACGCGTCGTGAGCCGTAAAGCGGACAAGCGGATTTGCCATCAGTTCGGGGGAAAGGGGCGCGCGGTCGACTGCATGGACGGACGCGCCGAGTTGTGTCAAAACCCATGTCCAGCCGCCGGGGCTTGCTCCCGCTTCAAAACAGCGCGAAGATGCCGACGGCAGCGGCGTTCCCGTCAAAAGGTGCATTAAAGTCAAACTTTCCTGCAACTTTAAGTACGCCCTGCTCGGCGGGTTTTCGCGGTCTTCGATAAAACGCAATTCTCCCGCCGGCAAAAAACTATTCGTTTGAGCGGAACACAATGCAGTTTCGTCATCGAGCAGCGTCCACAGTCCCATCGGCGTTTTGGGAATCGAAACGGGAAACGAACGCGGTTTTAAGTTTATGTAAGGGAGTTTTTCTTGAATGAACTGTGCGCGCCTAAAGCACGTGAATTGATACGGCGCCCAATTACGCTGAACGGAGCGCAAAGCCCGCGCGCACTCGCCGATTGACTGAAAACGCAGTAGCACAGGCGCTTTCATCACGCACTTTGCCCAATACGGAGCCTCCGCGTCCAAACGCTCCGCCGGAAAGTCGGAAAAATAAAACAAATCGCCGTAAACCCCAGCCGGCTCCGAATAAAAATGCAGCCGCTCTTTCAATTCCGAAAGCAAAAATGGAGCGGCGTCGGGAAAGGCAAGAAATGCCGCGCCTGTGAGCGGTTGAAAATACGGCTCCGTCATAACTGCTTGATCAAAACGGATGGGGAATCGGAAATCTCATCGGCAACCGAATCGTCTTTGTTATCTTCGCCGAGCCGCGCAACGTATTGGCAAAAGCGCGCCGAGTCCTTCGACGGCAAAATCTTAAATCCTATTTCAGTCGCGCCGCCTTCGCTTTTTGCCCACTGCGGATGGCAGAGCACGCAAAACGAGCCTTCCGCCGCCGCACGCGCAAACGTAATTCCCGCCTCGTAGTCGCATTCAAAGTCGACTTCCACCGGAAAAAGATAGTGCGCCTTAAATCCGCCTGCGCTCACGTCGTCAAGAACGCCCGGAAACGCGCACAAGCCTTCTATTAAAATCCTTCCGACGTCGCTGAAACGGGCTGCCCCGCGTAAAATCGCACTCATGCGCCGGAGTATATTGGCAATCCACGGTTTTTACAACACGAAGGAGAAAACGCATGAAGGGAGAAGACTCCTGAGACTAGTTTGTAATTCGTAATGAGGAATGCTTAATTAGAAATTAAGAATGCGCAATCAGTTGCAATAGTATTTGACAGACACAACTTCATGCCGCCCGCGGACAGCATCCCGCTGCATTCCCTCCGTCAAATATCGCCGTCCGCCCAATTCCAAGTTACGCATTCCTCATTCCTCATCAATCCTCTCCCCCCCCCCTCCTCTATTATATTTTTTGACAAATCTGCAAATTCCGCATACCATAAAACGCGGAGGTGCTTCAATGAAAAGCATTATGCAAAAGTTATCGTTGGTTTTATTTCCAGTCGTCGTGATGACGGGCTGCCTTTCCACTTCGCAGGCTGCGATGCAGGACACGGATGCGGCAAACGCCTTGCTCGTGGAGCAGACCGCATTGAGCGTCAACTGGGTGCAGCAGTCAGGCGAGTACCGCGCGCTTGCTTACCAAGCGTTTAATACGGCAAAACTCATGTACGACCAGTCAACTGTGCCGAGCGGCAAAAAACGCGCCGTCGTCGCCGACCTTGACGAAACGCTGATTGACAACAGCAAAGAAGCCGCCTACAGCGCGGTCATGCATCAGCCGTTCGAGCCGAAAATGTGGACTGAATGGTGTCAGGCAAAACAGGCGGAAGCGATTCCCGGGGCAGTGGAATTCTCAAATTACGTCAATGCCCACGGCGGAACCATGTTTTTCGTGTCGAACAGAAAGACCGGCGACGAATATCAGCCGACAGTCGACAATCTCAAAGCGTTAGGATTTAAAAACGTAACGGACGAAACGATGCTCTTAAAGGACAAAGGCTCAAACAAAGCCGAGCGCTTTAAGAAAATTCAAGATATGGGCTACGAAATCGTCATATACGTGGGCGACAATCTCGACGACTTTACCGGCGACATCTACGGTAAGCAGAATGCCGACCGCCGCGCGTTCGTCGACTCTAAAAAAGCGGATTTCGGCGTCAAATACATCGTGCTGCCGAACCCCGTTTACGGCGGATTTGAAGGAGGACTCGGCGTCGACTATTTTAAGAAAACGCCGGAAGAAAAACTCAAAATCAGAAAAGACAATATGAAAGTTTGGAAACGTTAGCCGCCGTCGAGGCGCGCCCGCGCAGCAAACGGATACGGAGGAATTCTCACGCGGAATTCCTCTTTTTTATGCTGACTAAATGCGCAAACGCCGCCGCAGCATTTTTTTCACCGTTCACCCGCTGAGTTCGTAGCGGAGCGTTATTTTCATCGGCAGCGGCGCCGTAATATTCACCTTAAACGGCAGCGCTTTTTTTACCGAAAGAATTGCAGCATCCTTCAAAAGCGCGTTTACGTCGTCTTTTAAAACGCGTAATTCCTGCACCGTGCCGTCGGCAAGCACCGTAAACGACAGTTCAACGTCCCCTTCAAGCGCGCGCTTCCGCGCCGCCATCGGATAAAGTTTGTGCTTTTGGATTTGCTCTGCGATCTTCATGCGGACGTCTTCAATTCCTTCGGCGTATGCGCTCTCCAAAGCCCCCGTCCCGCCGACGGACTCATCAGCCTCTTCTTCAAACGTTTCTGCAATCGGCTCCGGCGTATTTTCCGCCTCTGGTTCGACTTTTTCAATCACCTTTGCCGTTCGATTTTCCTGTACCGGCTTTTGAGGCGTCGGTTTGGTCTTCTTTTTTTGCTTTTCCTGCGCCGTGCTCCCCCGAATGCTCATCACAACGTGATTTCCGCTTTTACTGACCGCGTTATAATTCGTTTTGGGCGAAAAACGGACATTCAGCACAAGGGGAATGTGCAGCGTTACCAGAAGCGCAAAAACAATCGCGGTGAGGAATCTTCGTTTAGTCCGCGCTGCGGGTTTTAACGGCGACATTTTCGACCCCTCCTCCGTTCATCGCGTCTATCACGCGCACGACTTTTGCAAGATGAACATCCTCATCGCAGTAAAGCATGGCATTTTTGTCCGCCCCGCCTGCAATCGCCTCGCGGATTTTGTTTTCCAATTCGTTTTCCGGCACCGGCGTATCGTTGACGTACAGATTTTCATCGGAATCGACGGTAACGCCGATTGTATGCACGGGAGTTTCGGACTCCGACGTGGATTTCGGCAGAGAAACGGGAATCGAAGTCTTGTTGAAGGTGGACGCAATCATAAAAAAAATGACGAGCATGAATATGACATCGATAAGCGACGTTATATTGACGGAAGATTCCCGTTTGCTTGGCTTTGCGTAGTTTTTCATACGAAAATCATTCTCCCGACAAATCCGCCGCTTCGGAATGAAGCATATCGGGACGGAACTTTTGCTTGAGCAGCGAAAGCGTCATCGTTACGTCGTCCATGCGCTTGGAAAGTTCGCGCTCAAACAGACGGACTGCAACAAGCGCGGGAATTGCCGCAAGCAGACCGGTAGCGGTCGTTATCATCGCGCTCCAAATGCCGCCTGCAAGCGCGCTTATATTAACTGCGCCGCCGAGTTTTTGAATCTGATCGAACGCCGCCATAAGCCCCGTAACCGTTCCGAGCAGTCCGCACAGCGGCGCAATGTTTGCAAGCAGCGAAAGCATATCAAGGCGGGCGTTTAAGCGGCGGCTGAACATAAGCGCCGTGCGGTCAAGCGCTTCGCTGAGCTCCGTTCCGTTCATTGCGCGGTGTTCGGAAAAATACAACGCCGCAGCAAACGGCGCCGCAGAAGCGTACCGCTCCGGAAAAAGATTTTGCAGCGCGTCGGGCGCACAGTCGTCCGCCTCAAGAGACTGCAAGATTGCAAACAACTTTCTTCTATTATATGATGTTAAAAAATAGTAAACGAGCCGCTCCGCCACGATGACAAGCATCAATAGGTATTCCGCAATAATAACAAGGTTGATTACGCCGCCGCTTGCAATCATTCGGCGCGCAAATTCCGCAGTTTCAGTCATTTTACTCCTCATTTTTATATATGCGCCGGCTTACGGACGCAATTTTTGAATTTTATTTATTTCTGTCCGCTTCACGGCATTCCGAATCGGAAATCACCGCCCCGTTCATGCAAAAGCGTTCCGGTTATTAGCTGAGGCTAACTTTTTCACATAATAACTTATTTTTATATCGAATTCTATAGATTACAAAAAAATACTACAGGCGGAAACGGCGGCAGGAAAAAACTCCGTTCTATCTCTGCAGACTGCCTCTCTGGCGGAGAAAAATAAACTTAAGCGCACTCACAAGTTTATATTATAAGCCCGCGCGATTTCCGCAGAAAATCCTGCAGCAGACGAAGATAAACTTCCTACGAGCAAACTCCATTCTCCCGCCCGCTGCAAACCGGCGGCAAGCCCCCCTCCCCCGCTCCACTACGTCCTGTCGTATTTCGTAGGATCCGCCTAAATCCGTCCCGCGCTTTCGCCGCGGGACTTCGTTATGCTCCATGAAGAAGCGGCGTTTTTCTTTCCGCTTTTCACAAACGACTTTCACGGAACGATGCCGTCGCTTTTTGCCGCGGATTGCACGTCCGCGCCGTTCCACTTTCCTGCGACGGCAACGTCTTGTGCAGCCTGCCGCATAGAGTCGTTTGTCCAGTCCTCAAATGCGTTCGGCGCGTACAAAAACGCGTCTAAAATCGTTTTGTCGCGCGCATTGCGGAGCAAAACGACATCGCAGTCCTTTGCCAGACAGCTTTTCTTACCTGCATTCCACAAATCCCGCGCCCTGTCCGACGAATACCAACGCGTTTTGGAAAGATTTATCGCTTCTCCCGTCTCATCGGCGGCGCCGGGTTCTTCGGCATTGGTCAAATGAACGACGATTACGTCTTTGCGTTTGACTTTAATCGCGGGAAACGCATAAACCGCCGCATTTTTATCCGCGCTGAATATCTCAAGCCCCGCAAGGTTGCCGTCGGAGCGTACAAGCACTTCAATAAATTCCTCTTTGGGGTACGGCACGGACTTGTCTTTTGCAGTCCCCTTGCGGTTATGGACTTCGGTAATTTCAAGTTCGGGAATTTCATAATTTAAGCCTTCAAGAGGAAGCGAAAAACTCAAGCTGTTGCCCGCGCTGTCTTTTGCAGTCCCGCCGAAACGATATTTCTTGCCCGTCTCAAAATCCCCGTCAAACTTCACATCCGCAAAAAACGGCATCTGATTTCCATCGGAAGGTTCCGAATAATATTCGATTCCGCTGACCGGGATTTCCGGCGAGAGCGCGCAGTTTTCAAGCGCAACGTTCTTTGTAAATGCAATGCGCGCGCTGTTTTTCCCCGTAACGCGGAAGTCCGTAATCGCCGCAGGCGGCTCATCCGACCGAATGAGTTTTATTCCCTCTT
The DNA here is from genome assembly GCA_052169915.1 of Treponema sp. GTDB lineage: Bacteria > Spirochaetota > Spirochaetia > Treponematales > Treponemataceae > Treponema_D. The sequence continues at coordinate 11,992 of JBQNBN010000018.1, read as the reverse complement.
TTGTCATTCGGCACGAAAACGGAATAAATCCCGTCGCAGCAAGGGCTGTAAGCGCCGCCGTTTGAATAAGTTTGCCCGTCCATTGATTAATTTTTCGTAAAACGCAGTTCATATTCGCCTCGATTGTCTAACAATATTGCGGGATTTTTTGCAGTCCCGATTTTTGAAATCCTATAGATAATTAGCGAATAACTGACAAAAAAGGCAAAAAACATAAAAAAACGTCTGAAAAATCTTTCAGACGTCTCTTAAGCGTTCGAATTTTATGTTGTGCAGTCGATAAAACCTTATTGACGTTCCATATCTAAAGCGGTGTTTTCAAAAAACGCAGAATTTAAAACGGCGGTTTCTACCATATAACGGATATTTGTGCCGGTTTTATCTTCCATCGTTTTAGCGATGACGAAAATGAGCTTCCGTCCGCTTTTATCGCACAAAATCCGGTCGATTTTATAATTTTTTACGCTTTTACGCACAATATCCGGCGAACCGATTTTTTGGAAAGCAAGCGTTTCGTCATTCATGCCGCGTTTACGCAATTCGATATAAAACGAAGACGACGCATTCATTCCGCTTCCGCTGACCGACGGCGACAATTTCACCGCGTATTGCGCCCTGTCTTGGCTGACGGAACTGATAAAATCTTTAAAAACAATTTCTTCAGCTCCAGTCGATCCGTCATGTTCACGGATATACAAAATTCTTTCCGGTGCGACCGGCGTACAATTATACTTCCGCGTTTCAAAATAGCTTTTTGCCGCAAGCGCTTCATACACTTCTTTGCCGCTCTTATCCGCCGTAACTGCAGACGGCTTTGTCCGAAAAACGCCTCCGCTTACAAAATCGTTTGCCGCAACGTCGATTGTAAAAATTTCAGCCCACCCTTGAAACTTTTTATCGGTCTTACCGTACTGCCCGAAAATATAATATTTTCCGTCTTCGGAAAATCCGTTGTCAACAAAAACCGCAGCGTCTCCCGCATACAACGCAAACGCCGCAGCGGCGCAAAACGCGCGCAAAATCCATTTTTTCATAAATCCCCCTAATAAAGCCGAATGGACGTCCTTTTTTGATTTTCGGACGGAAGCCTTAAGTCTTTACTATTATTTGAATTCGCCTTAATATCCGCAAAATGACGATAAAAACCAGAAACACCGCGATTCTTTTTATAACTTTTTTTTCCTTATGTTTGATTTTAAGCGCAGGTCTCCTCACGGGACTAAAACTTTCTTCCGGCAGCTTTGTTTTTCCGCCGAATCCCCGCGCATACGGCGCGCATACGTTCATGCAGGACTTCATATTGACGCAATTCCATTTTTTACCCGTCGCGCTTTCCGTTTTTGTCTTTACCGTTTACGTTTTCGTCAGCCTGCTTTACGTATACGTCGAATTTGAAAAAACGCAGTCCACCGAAGTCGTTTATTTTTCCCTCTTTTTAATCGGCTGCAGTCTTGAAGCGGCGCGTCTTTTATTCCCCCTTTTGGACTTATGGCAGCGCGTATCGTCCGTCGCCGTTTTATCCAGTCGAATCGTAATATTCGCCCGCACGCTTGCCCCTTTGAGCCTGCTTTTCGCCTCCGTTTACAGTTCCTCCGAATACCGCCAGTACACCGAACAAAACGTTCTCATTCTCTTTATCGCCGCGTTGAGCCTTGCGATGTTCGCGCCTCTGAATACGGCGGAAATTCTGCCCGTCTGCCGCATAAAAACCGGCTACGAGCCGATGTTCAAAACCGTTCAATTCCTCATTCTCGGAATTGCCGTCGCCGCGCACATTACAAAATCCGCCGTTTCAGGCAAGCAAAAAAAGCTTCCCGCCGCAGTCGTTTTAATTTCCGCAGGCTATGTAATTTTATGCAGCGCAGATAATTACATAGCTCTTGCCGCAGGAAGCGCAGCTTTAATTTCCGGCACATTTTTGTATCTTAAAAATCTGCACAACAAATATCTGTGGCAGGCTTGAGCGGCTGCGGAAAAAGATTTTTTCAGATTTTAAAAGAAAATATCAAAGCCGACCGGAATTGCGTTCCCTTCCGCGCTCGGCGCGTCTTTTCAGCACATGCGGAGAATGCACTCTGCCGCGCCGCCGATGATTACCGGAATGACAACGTTGTCTAAGTCGGCAAGCGGAAGCACCTCTACAAAAGTCGCGATGAGCGCAAGAAAAAACGCGGCTTCGGCATTGGCGCACACCGCAAACGCCGAAACAAAAACCGCAAAAAAGCACGTGAGGCTTCCGGCGGCGGTTTTTCCGTTCGTCAGCGGAATACGGACGCGCCCGAACAATTTTCCGGCAAAACTTGCAAGTCCATCGCCGAAGGCAAGCGCGTATATTCCAATTCTGTAACCTTGAGGCGTAAGCGCGAACGCCGCAATAAGAATGCCCGCAACAAGCGTTACGGGACCGAGCACAAATTTATTTTCATCCCGTTTACGGGCGGCAACGGCGGTTATTTTAGCAACGAGCGGCACTTCAAATCCGCGGAGGCGCAAGGTTTCCGAGAGGCAGTACAAGAGCGCCGCCGCCGACAGCGCAATGACAGTCGGCAGATATGCAGCGTCCAACAAAGAGGGGATAAACGCACTGCATAAGTGTATCGACTTCCGTATAAGTTCTTTTACAATGCTTATGCGGTACTGTTTTAGAAAAATGCCGCGTTCAAAGTCCTGCCGGTTCATTTGCCGAATTCTTTTTCACCGCTCAAAGTACGCGGCAGCGCGGTATAAATCGCAGGTTCATAATCGGGAAGCGGATGACTGACGTATTTCATATTCTGTTCGGCAAGATTGCTTCCGCCGAGCCGCACCATCGTCGTTTGATTACGCGTCAGCGCGTCCCACGCCCGCATCGACTCTTGAAAATTCACCATCGCCTGCGCGTTGAGAGAACTGTCGCCGGTTCGTTTTGCAAGACGGTAAAGCGTAACGCCGAGGTTGTTCGACGCTTTCAAATACAAGTCGACTATTTCCTGCTCATCCGAGCGCGTCTGTGGGAACAAAACGCCGCGCTGAGCGCGTTCGGCGTCAAGATATTCCATCAGACGCTCGTAATACCCTTGCGCGGCATAATTATCATCGCGCATAGAAAGCGTATTTCCCATCGCCATCAAAAGATTTTGGTCGGAATGCTCATCTTCCAACGCCTTCATAAACGAGCCGAGCGCTTCAGCGTAATTTTTCTTCCCATACTGAATATAGCCGATTTTATACCGAATCTCAGGCGTATCGTTGAAGTTGTCGACTGCGTCTTGATAGCTCAAAAGCGCGCTGTCGTTTTCACCGGAAACAAAGAATTCGATATCGCCCATGTCGCCGTACAACTTTCCGACTTGTTCATTTCCCGGAAGACCGCTTGCGTCGTGCTGCTCGGTAAAAAGCGAAATGCCGCCCGTATACGCTTCAAGCGCCTTTATATATTCCCGCTCCGCCGTATATTCTTCGCCGAGCAGCCGGTACGAATCGATATTTTTGTAAATATCGCGCCGCTTTACGGTACGCGCCTTATCGAACAAGTTTATCGTGTGCGACAGAGCTTCTTTCGCCTTTTCGCTGTCGTTCATCTGCACGTAATAACGCGACATGTTATAGAATGCAACAGGATTGGATTCATTTGCCTTTACCGCGCGCACAAGCGTCTCTTTAACGTCTTCAATCTTGTTGCGTAAGTATTCGTCGGACGGGGCAAGCTGACCGTACAGCTTATCCAAAAGATAACCGCTCAATTCCGTCCAGTCTTCCGCGCCGAGAGACTTTGCCTTCGGCATAAAATTCTCTTTAAGCTGCAAAACTTGAAGCAAATTGTCCGTGCGAATGTAATAGCGCAGCATCCGCGACAGGTAAAAGAGATTTTTACTTTTGACTTTATTCGTTTCAATCAATTCCGAATACCGCGCGCGGGCAAGGTCGAATTTGGACGGGTCTTTTTCAGTCGCCCATTCAAGATAAACGTCGCCGAGCAATAAAATTCCGTCAGGATCGTTTACATGATGATCGAGCACGTCGCGCAAAACAATTTCTTCCGCGCGCACATAATTGGCAAGATCGTTCATTTCCATTTCCGCGTATTCAAGTCCCGCCGTCTTATCGAATTTAAACGCGTACAACAGCGCCTTGTAAACCTGCTCCGCGCGCGCATATTGTTTGTGCGCCCGATAGCCGCGCGCATATTTGAAAAACCATTTTTTCTGAAGATTATACGTAACCGCTTTGTTAAACTTTTCTTCCGACGGCGGATAATTGCCCGCTTCAAGAAGATTGTAGCCCTGCCGGTACAGATGATTTGCCATCGCCGGTTCGTATATATAGAATTTTGAAAACATAAAGAGGAGCCAAACGAGGACTGCCCCAATCATGCTCATCAGCGCGCCGGGAATAATTTTGTTTCTCAGCTGATACTGGAACGACGCCTTGTACGCTTCGTATTCGGCAGCGGTGCGGCGTTCAAAGTCGCGCGGAACGGGAATGGAAATGTCGAGCATTTTTTCCAATTCCGCAGCAAGCTGCCGCGCGGAAACTTTTTTAAGCACCTTTTGAACGATTCCGAATTCCGCGTCATCGGTAAACTCGTTTTTGATGATGAGGTCTTCAACTGCAAGCCGCACGTTCAACGGATAGGAAGAAAGATTATTAAGGAATTTTCGATAATCCGCGTCGGAAAGCGTATTTTCCGGCAAGTCGCCTTCCGCACTCTCTTGCAGAGCCGCCGTTTCCGGCACTTTCATTTTGCCGTTTTTACCTTCCGCAACCGTGTCAACATCGGTAAAGCCGCGAATCTCAAAATCGCCTGAGTCAAGTTTTATGTCGCCGGAATTGTCAAGCTCAAAACCGCCGCCGTCTCCAAGCTGCGCGTCCGTTTCAGGAAACTCCATGCCCGAAAGCTCGCTCGCGTCGAACGTTTCTATCGGCGCGTTTTCATCGGCGGGCATCTGCGCCGCGTCATCGGAGGCGCCTTCGCTTAAATCAAAATCGAATCCAGCGGGGAAATCATCGGAAGCTTTTCCTTCCTGCGTAGAAGCGGAGTTTTCATCACCGCCAAGATTGACCGCGCCGCTATCCATGCCGAACGAATCGCTTCCGTCATCGTCAAAATCGATTGCAGAAAAATCTACGCCGCCCGTATCGGGCGCGCCGTTTGCCCCCGCATTTTGACTTGACTCCGCGCCGTCCTCCGGCAGATTAAAATCCTCAGCGGAAAAGCTTAAATTATCGCCGGACAACGCGTCCGCACCATTGCCATCGGGAAGTGAAAACGTATCGCCGCCGACAGCGTTATCGTCGGATGCAAGAGACGGCTCCGCGCCGGTCTGCATGTCAAAATCGTCGAGTTCAGGACTTTCGGAGCCTAAATTGATTGCATTTCCGTCCGGAGCGTCAAAGTCGGAAAAATCCAAACCGCCGCCGGAAGTCATAAACGCCTCGTTTTCAGCTCCCGCTTCGCCGCCGTCTGCATCCGCGCTGTCGGACAGCGAATTCAAATCGTCGAGGGAAAACATCTGACCGGGCATTATTGAAGCGTCCTCCGTATCCGCCGCATTTTCCATCGTATCGGGAACAGGCTCTGCAGCGGTATCCTGCGTTTCAGGCGGCGCGTCAAAGACAGGTTCTTCCAACGGTGTATCGGATTGGAACGTATCCGCAAAGGACTCTTGTTCCGCGCCGCCTTCATCGCCGCCATCGTTATCGGACTGTAAGCCGTTCGTATCCGCGCCGGCGGGAACTTCGGGTTCGCTTTGCGTATCGGCTGCCGCCGCCTCTGAAAGAGATTGTAAATCGTCCAGAGAAAACATTTCTCCGGGGTTGACGCCGCTGTCGGAAGCGGCTCCGCCTGCTTGAGCGGGCGGAGCGTCTAAATCCGGTAAATCATCCGCGGGGAAATCCAAATCAAAATCTCCGCCGTCAAGATTAAAATTCTCCGTATCGCTTACGGCTTCCGTTTCATCGGAAGGCGCGGCATTTTCATCGCCGCCCAAACCAAGCGCATCTTCCAACGAAGGAATTGCAGACATATTTTGAGTTTGAGAACTGCGCTCGGAATCATGCAAAACCGATTCGTCAAACGCCTGTTCGCTTCCGTTTTCAAGTTCATTTGCCGCATTTTGTGCGCCGCTGCTGAAATCGCGTTCAGTGGTAAACGGCTCATCTTCCGCCGCCGTGCCTTGCGTTCCGTCAAAACCGGAACCGCCAAGCAAATCGTCAAGGCTCAAATCCGCAATATCGGGTTCTTTTTCTTCTTGGACTTGTTCAGCCGTCTCCGGCTCGTCAAGGAACATTGAAAGATCGGGAATTTCGCCCGTATTGTTTCCGTTGCCGTCCGCCTGTCCCATCAAAGACGATAACCCGGGCAAATCGACATCGACGGTATCTACATTGCGTCCTTCCGGCTGAGACGGCGCGCCGGTAATGTCGGAAAAATCCTCTTCTTCCGCCGTATTTTTATTTTCAATCGCAGGCTCCGTTACAAAGTCCGAAATCCCCATGACAAAATCATCTGAATCGTCAATATCTTTAACGCTTTTGGGAATAGGAAGGGAAACGAGTTTTTCACCGCGCTGGGCACGCAGTTCAGCTTCGTTTCCAAGAGAAAGAATATCGGAATTAAATTTATTGAGCTGACTTAGACCCGGCATTTTATAATGTACCTCACAAAATGAAATGATTTTAAGAAAGCGCAGCAAAGCCGCTCTAATTTACCGTAGTCTTTATAAACGCATCCGTGCGTGCCGACAGCTCTCAAGACGATAAATCCAAACTCAAAATCAAAGTTATTATAAGTAACGGTTTTTTTTTCCTTTTACTTAATAGACCTGTTCAATAACTTTGATATCGAACAAGTTTAATCTTTATTAAGGCGCAAGCGCCGTTCCCCATTCGTTTTGAATATCTATAAAACGCGCCCCGCAGCAGAGACGACTTCAGAATTGTTCGGCATATTTTACCAGTCGACTGTATGCGCGTCATTCAGATTGAAAGAAAAATCCGGTTTTTCTATAATGCCGCCATGCAGGCAGCCCTTTATTTGATTCCCGTAACGCTCAGCGACGCGCCGATTGCGCACGTTATCCCCGCATACAACATCGAATTACTCAAAACGATTAGGCATTATATAGTAGAAAATAGACGTTCCGCAATTCGCTTTCTTGTCAAAGCGGACAAAGAAATCGACATCGACTCGCTTACCTTTTTTGAACTCAACGAACATACCGATATTTCTTCGGCGGAACGCTATCTTGATCCGATTGCGCACGGGAATTCGATCGGCGTTATCTCCGAAGCGGGCTGTCCTGCCGTCGCCGATCCCGGAGCCGCTGTCGTCGCCCTTGCCCACAAGAGGAATATCAAAGTCGTTCCGCTGGCAGGCCCGTCGTCCGTTATCATGAGCTTAATGGCAAGCGGATTTAACGGACAAAACTTTGCGTTTAACGGCTATCTTCCCGCCAAACCAGCCGAACGCGCCGCCGCAGTCCGCGCATTGGAGCAAAAAACGTACCGGCACGGGCAGACGCAGATTTTTATTGAAACGCCGTACCGCAACGCAAAGATGATTGAAACAATCCTACACGCCTGCCGTCCGGAGACAAAACTGTGCATTGCCGCAGGACTGACTGGAGAAGACGAACTGATACGCACAAAAACAATCGCGGAATGGAAAAAACTTCCTGCGCATGAAAGGGAGTTGGGTAAGATTCCGGCGATATTTCTTTTATTTCGGTAAAAATGAGCGGGAGCCGCGCGCTTATTCCTGCGCAATAAAATACAAGTTCCCTTATTGACATTAAATCTTATTTCTTTTATATTGCGTTACATCACGCGGGTGTAGCGAAGCTGGTTATCGCGCTGGCCTGTCACGCCGGAGATCACGGGTTCGAGCCCCGTCACTCGCGCAAAGCCCTTTCCCAAGGAAAGGGTATTTTTTTCGATAATAACGGGCAATAGCGCAGCTGGTAGCGCGCTTGGTTCGGGACCAAGAGGTCGTGGGTTCAAATCCCGCTTGCCCGACTTTCATAACAAGTCTTTTATATAAATCCGTTTTTACAGTCGCTTTTACTTTCTTCTATAATTTTACATTGCGCCGCGGAAATCGATTTTTCATTCTCACCTGTCTTATACAGTCAATTTAAATTGTTAAAATCGACATTAGCGTTTATAATCTATGCATATCATTTTCAAGGAAGGAATATATGACGGAGAACAAAAACGAACCGCGCGTGCTTGCGATCATTCTCGGCGGCGGCAAAGGCACCCGCCTGTACCCGCTTACAAAAGTGCGTTCAAAGCCGGCAGTTTCGTTCGGAGGGAAATACCGCATAGTCGACATTTCAATTTCGAACTGTATCAATTCTGGGTACAAGCAAATTTATCTTTTGACGCAATTCAATTCGGCATCCCTGCACATGCACATCACGAATTCGTACAATTTCGACCGTTTTTCAAAAGGATTTGTCGAAATTCTTGCTGCCGAACAGACGCTGGAACATTCCGGCTGGTACGAGGGCACCGCCGACGCAGTAAAAAAGAATTTCGTTCACTTTAAGACGCTTAATCCCACGCATTATATAATCCTTTCAGGCGACCAACTCTACAAAATGGATTTGAAAGCGTATTTTGACGAACACGTGCGCTCCGGAGCGGACTGTACGATTGCGACGACGGCGGTCAATCGGCATGACGCATCCGGATTCGGCATCATGAAAATCGATGAGAGCAACAAGATTCTCGAATTTATGGAAAAGCCTGCGCCTGATAAGGATATTTCCGACTGGAAAATCCCCGCCGAATCCCGCGGCAGCCTTCCGAAAGACAAGGAATTTCTTGCGTCGATGGGCATTTACATTTTCAACGCCAAAACGATGGAGGAAGTCCTCGATAACGATTACAACGACTTCGGAAAAGAGATTATTCCGATGGCGATTCAAAACAAGAAAATCAATTCGTATATTTTCGACGGCTACTGGGAAGACATCGGAACGATTAAAAGTTTTTACGAAGCGAATATTCAGCTTACGGAAAAAGACCCGACCGTTAATTTTTATGACGAAGACGAGCCGGTTTATACGCACATGGCAAACCTGCCGCCGTCGAAAATCAACAGCGCCGAAATCAATTCCACGCTGACGGCTGAAGGCTGCGTTATCACAAACTGCAAACTCGACCGCTCGGTTATCGGCTCCCGTTCAATATTGGACAGCGGTACGGTTTTAGACGGCGTCGTTATGATGGGAGCGGATTTTTATGAAAACGCGGACGAGCGGGAAAGCAACCGCCGGCGGGAAATCCCCGATCTTGGAATCGGCAAAAACTGCCACATACGGCGGACGATAATCGATAAAAACGCACGTATCGGAAACAATGTAAAAATAAACGTGAGCGGCAAAGAATACGAAGACGGCGATCATGGAAACTTTTACAGTTCCGACGGCATTATCGTTATCCGCAAAGGCGCAATGATTCCGGACGGGACGGAAATCTGATTTTCGATGAGTTCGCAATACGACAAACTCGGCGAAATGCTTAAAGATGCGCTGGCATCCGGCGAAATTCCGCAAGAACAGACGGAACGAAAATCTACGGAGTACGCGGCGAACGCGCCGGCAGATGAAGTTCCGCCTGTTTTTTCTTCACAGAAGGAAGCAGACGTCTCTGCAAAAGAGCGTGAAACGGTCAACGCAAACGCCGAACGGAAGTTTGTTTCCGTAGAACCGGCTGTGATTCGGGCATACGCGGTTTTAAAACTTGAAAACGGCGCGCCGCCGGAAAGGGCAAAAGACGCTTACAGGCGTTTGCTGAAAAAATACCATCCCGACAATACGGCGAAGTACGAAAATATGCAAAAAACGGCGGCAAAAAAAACCGATGAAGTCGTAAAAGCATATAAAACGCTGGAAAATTGGTTTGAAAGAAAAACTCTCCGTGAAAATCGATAAATGTATTTTCTATAAAAAAGCCGGTCTTTATGACCGGCTTTTTTTATTTCAATTTTAATTCGTGTTTACGGCGTTATGAAAGCCGCGGGCAGTCAATTTGTGCTTGTAACATAACTTGCGGCAGTAGAAAACTTTTCGATTTTCGCAATCTGCGCCTGCCAATATTCCGCTTCAACTTTCGTCATGTACGGACCGACACGAACGCGGTAAAAAAGTTGATTTTTTCCGTCCTCATACGTAAAGACATCGGCGGCAATTTTATTTTCATCTAAAACCGCGCGCGCTTCATCGGCGCTTTTTCGACTCGTCAGCGACGTTACCTGCACCCAATATTGTTTTTTTGCAGTCTCCGCCGCAGTTTTTTGACTCTGCTTCGGCGCAGGTTTAACGGCAACTGCAGGCGATTGTGTCTGCGCCGGTTTTGCAGCAGGCTTTTGCGGCGTTTTTGCAATCGGCTTTACTTCTTCCGTTCTCTTTTGCGTATTTGCAGGAGAAAACGCCGTTGCAGCAACGCTTTTTTCAACATTCGCCGGAGATTTATTTTCCTTATCCTGCACAGTCGTCTCTGATTTCGCGACTGCAGTCGCTTGTTCGGGAGTGAGCGTTCGTAAGTCAATGGTAGTAACTTCGTCTGTCTCTTTACCGCCGGAAGACGTGTTCAAATTATAAACGGTCGCGCTGTCCGCAATCACGGTCATATCGCTGACTTTTGTAACTTGCGTTTTTTCACCGTCATCAAGATTCGAATTTTCAGCATTTTGTTCTGTCAAGTCGAGAGAATGATTTTCAGGAGAGTTTTCAGTCTGCGAAAGCTGGACGCTTTCTATAAGAGGCGGCTGCTGCGCAGGAGATGAAAGAGAAATCCAGCCGTTGGAAGGCTTGGATTCGTCCTGCATTACGGCCACAGTCTGATTTTCTTTTGCCGACGAAGAATAAAAAATGAGCGCAGCGCCGAGTACAACCAGCAAAAAAACTCCCACCGCCGCAAGAATCCATAATGTTCTTTTTTGTTCCATGATTTTTAGTCCCCTTCCTGCCTAAAAACGGCAATGTATACACTACAACTATCGGAATTTTAACAAAATAATTTAGGGAATAGCGCGAATGGTAAAAACAGTGTTTGAAGGACTTAACGGGAATCCCATTCGCTACAAGTTTGCCGTAAGCAAACTTGAGGGAAACGATGTTTGGTGAGAGGCGGAATAATGAGGAATGGCGGGCGGTTGCTGCGGAATTTGCTGGACTTATCGGTGTGCCGCCCTCCCGAGTTTTCTGGAGAAAACTCGATGAAAATAGTATTTGCTTGTTGCCGTGAAAGTTAAGTTTTGGGGGCAGCAAAGGTTAGACACGCTTTTTACATAGAAGAGGCTCTCTGCAAGACACCGTTTCCCGCGAGTTTTGCGCCCGCAAAACTCGTGCGGATGGGAAACAATGTTAAATCTTCCAAATAAAGTTCTCCCCATCCGCGAAACTTGCAGAAAACAATGTTTAGAGGCGGCGAACGGCGGAGACAATGTTTAGCGCGCTTTGGCATTGTGTGGGTATTTTGTCTGGGTGCCCAGAGCGCAAACTATAGTTTCCGCGAGATTTTGCCATGCGGCAAAATCTCGGTAGAGTGGCACGCTATTGAATCTTTCAAACACCTTTCTCCGCCGCCCGCAAAACTCCGTTTAAGTCGATTAAACTTCACTTCTCCCGTCCGCTTTCATACTCCATAATCTTTTTTTCAAGCGCCATATAGTTTCACACGCCAAACGCAAGCGTCAAGCGACACGGTACGCCAAGAAATCAGCACTATCCTAAAGAGCACGGACGGTAAAGGCCTGTCAGACCAAAAGCTAGCCGACATCCTCACCGAGCGCGGCTACAAAATCGCACGCCGCACGGTTGCCAAATACCGCGCGCAATTAAACATCGGCTCATCATATATGAGAGAAGAATAAGAGGAGACTTTGCAGTCGCTTGTTTAGTATTTAAAAAGAAAAAAGTCCGGCAGCAACCTACGTTCCCGACGTGCGTCAGTATCATCGGCGTAAGAGAGCTTGACTTCCGTGTTCGGGATGGGAACGGGT
>JBQNBN010000017.1:0-33183 GCA_052169915.1 Treponema sp. | reverse complement strand
TGGAGAGTTCTCCGCTCGTTCTCTGATTGCCCCTCAAATTGAATACATAAACCCTGTCGAACTCCTTTTCCAGTGTTTTTCTGAACCCATCTTGAGCATTGCCGTCCAGATAGCTCCCGTTTGAGACGAAAGCTATTACCCCCCCCCCCCGTCACTTGTATAGCTACCCTATCGCTCGCCCAGCGGAATGCTTTAATATAGGAGTCATAGATAGAGTTTTTATTAGTAGCCTCTGATTCTTTAGCATAAGTATTAGCTATACGATTTTCGAGTTTCTCATAAGATTGGTTTTGTGCGTTATCATTAGCTGACTTTTGTCCTACAGAATACGGAGGATTCCCCATAACGACGGTAATCGGCTGCTTTTTTTGTTCGTTCACACGGTCACTGTTTTCTGTGAATATCCTGTCATCTAAAGTAGGTTCTCCGTTTTCGTAAAGCTGGAATGTGTCTGTCAAACAGATGCCGCGGAACGGTTCGTAAGTATCCTTGCCGCTTAAATCGTGGTAGGCGTTTTCTATGTTTACGCTTGCGATGTAGTAGGCTAAAAGGACTATTTCGTTCGCAAAAATCTCGTGCCGGTATTTTCGTTCCAAATCTTCCGGCTTGATAATCCCCAACTGCAAAAGGCGCGTGATGAATGTGCCGGTGCCTGTGAACGGGTCGATAATGTTTACTTTTTCGTCGCTGATAGAGCGAGCGAATTCTTTATTCAGCACCCATTCTACGCTCCTGATGATAAAATCGACTACCGGAACCGGCGTGTACACAATGCCGAGTCTTTCCACAGTCATCGGAAACGCGTTCTTAAAGAAAGAGTCGTATAGCTCAACTACGATTTTTTGTTTCCCTTCCGCATTGTCGATTCCTTCGACTCTTTGCTTTACCGATGTGTAGAACCGTTCCAATTTTTCCAAATCATCAGGGTCGCTTTTTTCGTCAAGCAGGGCAACAATTTCTTCCAGAGACTTAGACACAGGATTTTCTTTTGTAAAGCGGTCGTCTCCGAACAGCGTTTCAAACACCGGTTTTGTAATCATGTGCTGGGCAAGCATTTCCACAGCTTCCGCTTTGCTTACGCTCGGATTGAGATTCTTTTTTAAGCCTTCCCAGTAAGAGGCGAATTTTTCCTTGTGCTTGCCCTCGATGGAAATGAGTTTGTTTATGCGCTCGATGTTTCGCTTGGCAATTTCGCTTACGTCTTTACCCCAATCCGCCCAGTAGCGTCTGCTTCCGCATTTGTTTACAATCTTGGCAAACACCTGCTCGGTAAGGCTCTTGAATTTATTGTAGAGTTCCTGCTGCAGTTCGTCAAAGTCTAAAACACCCTGTACCGCTTCCGCCTCGCCGTCGTCCTCGTTTCCGCTCAGCGGCTTTCCGCCGAAATTTCCTCCGCCGGATACGGTGATAATCTTAGGCCTCTTTTTATTCAGTTCGATTTTATTGATTGTCGCATTAAAACGGTCGTCATGTGCACGGAGCGCATTTAAGACGCTCCATACGATTTTAAAGTCATCGCTTGTGTCTAGCACCTCATCGGCATTGTTATCCGCCGGCACAATGACAGGAATAATGATATAGCCGAATTTTTTACCTTCGGCTTTCCGCATAACGCGGCCGACCGACTGAACGACGTCGACTTGGCTGTTTCGGCTGGAAAGGAACATAATCGCATCAAGGCTCGGAACGTCAACGCCTTCGCTGAGGCATCGCACGTTATTCAAAACCCTGCACTCATTTTTATTCGGATCAGTGTGCTTGAGTCTGTCGAGTTTTTCTTCTCGAACCGTGCTTCCCATTGTTCCGTCGACATGATCCGCTTCTACCGGCACAAGTTGTTCACGTTCCGCTTCGGAAAGTTTTTCGTAATACGCTTGCCGACATACATTAAAGCTTTCTTTCAAATACTTGGAGATCTTAATGCTTGAACAGAATGCAACAGCGCTCTTCATCGGCTCAGGATCGACATCGCTGAACAGCTCCTTGTCGGTAAGATAGCTTGTGCGTTTTGAAAGTACATTGATGCAGCCGATGAGTTTTATCGCATCGTTCATTTTAATTTCGGCATGTCCCTCTGCCAATTTTTTTTGAACTTCCGGCGGCACGGAATGTTCATCGAGGGTTAGCACGATTACCTTGTAATCGGAAAGCAACTGCTTTTCTACCGCCGCACCGAAGCCGATGCGATATATCTCTTCACCGAACCATTGAGGCTCATCCATAGACCAAACGAGTATTTCGCTTTCTTTAGCCTTTGCCTGCGCCTCGCTTGAATACAGCCGGGGAGTGGCAGTCATATACAGACGCTTTTTTGCATTGATATTATCGTTGGAATGTACTTTCGTGAATGCAGACTGAGATTTATCTTTTTGCTTTATACCGGTTGTTCTGTGCGCTTCGTCGCAGATAATCAAATCGAAGACAAATGAATCTTTTTCACGTTTGTTTATGTCTTTTTGAACGGTGCCGATTACGTCGATTGACTGGTAGGTGCTGAATACGACTATCATTCCTCCTTCGGTTTTCAGGCGGCTTTTGTAGTCAACGAACTGCCTATGCACTTTTGCAGAATCCGTCGTTGCGGGAAATACGAGATCTGAAATTGAATCTTCCGCCTTGTCGCTTGCATGAGCGTCCGAGCAGATGCAGATAGGATAGATATTGTCTTTGCTTTGTGCCGACCACTCTTTGAGCGTCTGACTCAAAAGTGCGATTGACGGAACAAGGAACAATATAAGCCGGCTGTCGGCTGCTAAGCCTTCCGCAATTCTGAGCGATGTGAAGGTTTTACCGGTGCCGCACGCCATGATGAGCTTTCCTCGATCATGGGTTTTATAATAGTGTATTGCAGCGTTGTACGCTTCTTTTTGGTGAGCGAGCAGTTCATATTTTTTGATACCTGCTTTGTTTCTTTTTTTGCCGGTATCCAGTTCTTCCCAGTTGACATCATCGTTTTTGAGGTCGATTAACCCGATGCGTCTGATGCCGAGCCTTTCAACGACGTTCTGTGCTTCCGCATTAAAACCGCCATACGTGGTGTCAATCCAAATTCTGAAATAAAAATTTTTTTTACCGTCTTTTGTGTTAAATGCAAATGAAGATGTGGAAACAAAGGAGTCGACCATTGCCTTGTCTATTTTCTTGTCCGCTTGATAGCATTTGCATTGTACTGCCCAATAATCGCCGTCGTGAGCACGGCAGACAATATCAATACCCGTGTCCTTGCCTCCGGTGCCGAACTGGTCTTTGTATGGAAATTCAGACCAGAGCCATACGTCCGATAAAGAGGTCTTATAGGCCGGCTTGGTTAAAAGATAGGCTTGCATCAGCCGTTCAAACTTGCCGCCCTTGCTGCGTTCGGAAGTTGAGTTTTCGCGATACTTATCTATAATCTGCTCAAATGGTAAAGACATACGGTTACTCCCGCAATTTTTTGATGAATTTTATCTATTACTATACCATAAAAAGAGGGATTTAATAATAACAGTTTAAACTACTTCAGCCCTGTTTTTATGTTTGTCATCAAAGAATAAACATATCGATATGAAATTTTTAGATACTTTCAACTGACTGCTGCAGTTTGTTGACAAGTTTAGAGCGGTACTTATCTACAAACGCTATATCAATTCCTATGTTTTTTCTGCGGAATTTCTTACACTGGAAAATTTAACAGAAACGGTACTTTTTGCCTCTCAATTTTAACCAGCCGATCGTCATGTTTACGCAGAAAAACGAGACTCCCGTTGAAAGCACTTACACAATGACTTTCCTCACACCTTCGTGCGGCTGCAGTTTACGCACCCGTTGATGATGACGTGCTTTTTGCCGTCTTTGGTTTTGTTGAAAAGGCGCGCAATCAAATAGCCGTCGGAGGAAAGCGGTTTTCGGCACACGGGGCAATGCCGGTTTACGTTCGGAGATGAGGCGGGATAGCAGCGCGTACAGCCGTAGATGACGCACAACTGGTCGCCGACGTTCATCGGGCGGAAAATTTTTGAGCGCAGCGTGTCTCCGCGAAGGAGCGGCATTCCGCAAACGGGACACGATACGAAAACCAGAGCGGAGTTTTTTGCGCGCGGGGGCGTTTTTTTACGGAAAAGCAGAGTTCTAAAATACGAAAGCGCCGCGATAATTACGATAACGGAGACGCCCATCAGCAGATATTCCATTTTCTTTCGTTGTGCTGGAGCCGGAAAAGGACGAACGGCGGCGCATAAAGCGGAGCCGCTCCGGCACCTGTTTCCCCGCCGGAAGAACGCCGCACCGTAAACGCTTAGCGCCCCTTCCCCGCTCCGTAAGTTTATTCGGCGTTCTTGCCGGTTATCAGAAGCGAATGCGGCAATTTTTCAATCCAATCGCAAAACGTATGCCATTCGTCAAGCCGATGGTCTTTACGCGTCGCATAAATCCCCTGCAAGACTTGATAATTCATCTGGAGCGTCGCTTTTTGATTCAAACTTGCCGGAAGCAGTTGAATCATCTGCCACCAGTCAGCCTTGCTTTTGGAAACCAGATAGCGGTTCCGCGCGGCATTGAGCGCGGCAATAAGCGTATCGAGCGCGGAAAGTGAGGTTTCGTCCAAGTGCTCGGCGCTGAAGTCGGCGCGCACAAACTCTTTAGCGGCGACTTTGTGCATGGTCGAACAACTGTTCCGCACCGTCCCCACTTTGTACGTGTCCATCTCCGCCCACCAATAACGAGGAGCTGTAACGTCAAGCGTTACGTTTATATAGCGCAAAAACTTTGCGTGGGACGGTCCGCTCCGCGAAAGCCGCGCCATCAAATCAAGGTCGGCGCGCCCGACTTCATACGCGCCCGCCGCGCCCTTAAAAGCGCTGTCGGATTTATCCCAACTGTTGTACGAATTGCGCATTCCGCGGACAGCCGCTTCCCAGCCGAAAATTTCCGTCTTTTCAATTACAATCATGTGTCTTTCCGTCTCTTTTTTAGTCAAAAGGATTTTACAAACGACTTTCCAAAATCCCTCTCCGATTTTAAGCCCCGCCTGTCCAGTCGACAGTTGACTGCAGTCAAACGGACTGAATATCGTTAAATATCATCGATGACTTCCGCTTCCACCGGTTCTGCAGGACGATTCCGCCACGCGTAAAAAATGTACGCCGCCCCCGCCAAAATGAGCGCGGCGCCTGAGAGACGCACGAACGCAATGCCGATTTTCGCAGGAATGATGAACATCGCGACGGCGGCGGCAAAGGCGATAAGCGCCTCAAGCAAAAACTGCCTGCGGTCAACGCTCGAATCCCTGATCATTCCGAGCGCATACAAAACCATTCCCGCGTACACGAGCAGATAAACCGCAAGAACGTAAATCATCGCCGTCCACATCGCTTTTGCGACGGTCAGCGGCAGCAAAAACGCCAAAAGTCCGACCACAATGCTCATCATCGCGCGGCTGATTATTACATATTGAAAAGAAGCGTCGGGAACGAGTTTTCGCGTGTGCACCAAACTGTACACCCCGTTCAAGGCGGACCCCAGCCCAATCATAATGACGACTGCCTTTACGCATTGTTCGGGAATTATCAGCATCAAAAGCCCGATAACGGCAAGGATAACGCCGATCGCTATATTATTTTTATTCATACGCACCTCAATGCGGGGCAATATATATTTTTTATCCGCGAATGAACAGCGGACGAGAAAAGCGGACTGCGCTGCCGCCTGCCGACTGCCGAACGGAGTTAGACAGTCGGCAGTCAAGTCAAAATAGCGTGAATTGCCAATGCCCCGCCCCCACAAACACCGTTTCTCGCACCATTTTGCCCTCCGACAAAATCGATGGCAGACAGCACCCCCGCAAAACTATTTTTCCTGCACAATTTTGCCTACAGGCAAAATTGTGGGCGGGCGGAACACCGTTCCATCTGTAAATCCCGTAACAACCGCCCGCCGCCGCCCGCCGCGCCCGCCGTCATTCCTCTTCCAGTCCCAGAAGTTTTGCCGCGCGCTTTCGGTTGGAGTCTTTCGCTTTTTTATCGTGCGCAATGGCGTCAACGAAGGAGCGCGCCTCGTCATATTTTCCGGTTTTGAACATTTCAAGTCCCAGAGAGACGGTTTCGGAGTCTTTCGCAGTCAAATACAGCGAACAAACTTCTCCGTAAGAAGGATGCGGATATTTGATAAACAATTTACCAAGTTCGTTTTTAAGCTGCTTGTGTTTGGCTTCCTTGAGCGCCTCTTTTGCAAGCGCGATAATTTCGCTCTCGCCGCCTGATCCTTCCTTCATCATGTTTTTCGCGATTTCAGCCTTTACGCCGTCGCCGGTCTTTTTATCCGTAAGCCGTTCAGTCAAAAACGCCGCCGCGTCTCCGGTGTTCATACGCGCTAAAATCGCATACGCCGCGCTTTTGACAGGCTTTTCCGCGTCGTGCCGGGCACGGTAAATGATAAAACCGACTGCCTCCGTCAAATTCATTTTTTCTGCCGCGTCCATCGCTTCAAGTCGGACTTTATAGTGGTCGTCTCGAATCGCCTGCACAATCGCCGCCGTCGCATCGGAGTCGGAAGGAAAATAGGAAAGTCCCTTTACGCAATACTGCCTCATGTTGGCGTCCCCGTTTTCAAGCAGATTCAAAAGAACGGGAACGGCTTCATCCTTTTTCATTTTGCCGACTGCCTCAGCGGCGTACATGCGCACAAAGGAATTTTCATCTTCGTCGCGCGCAATTTCAAGCACCGCGTCAAAGGTCTCGACGGCAGCCATCTCGCCGAGCGTCCGCATTAAAGCCTGCCGCTGGGGAACGGTCAAATCGTCGCGTTCAAGATAGGCGGCAAGGTACTCCGCCTCTTTTGCGCCGCCCGTCTTTCCGAGCGCCGCAAGCGCGCCGTTAAAATAGCGTTCCTCGCCGTTTTCAAGCAAATTGACGAGCGCGGGAGCCGCCTCTTTGCATTCAACTGCGCTCACGTAATTCAAAAGTTTTTCTGCAAGCGAATTGGGACTGTCATACGGGTCGTCAAGAACCGTTACGGCGTAGTCTTCAAGGCAGGGGTCTTTGCGTTTGGTAAAATACGCGATTATTTTTTCCTTTATACTGCCGTTTGAAGCCCCTTGAAACAAATCGTAGAGCGCATCGTCGTAGCGCGGATCTTCGTTTTCGCCGATGTCGTCGATGAGTTTTCCGATTTCGGCAGGCGTTCCGAAATTCAACGTGTTGACGTTTTTTTCAAACGTCTCTTCATCATCGTCCTGCCGACGCGCTTCTTCCGCCTTTTGAGCGTCAGGAGACTGCGGACGCTTTGCAGCGGGAATTGAAACTTCCCACGGCGTAAACGTTCCGTCCCCGCCTTCCGCTTCTTCCCCGTCATCGGAATACAAAAGCGCGCTTCCCAAACTGAAGACGCACGCCGCAAGTAAAAAAATACGTTTTATAGTCGTTTTCATATAATAAATATCTGTCCCCGCACCGCCTAACTATAGTAAATTCTCAAGGACGTAAGACGGCAACGCCCGGCAAAGAATGGAGTTTGAATGATTTGACTATGTTCCGGTCGCACAAGATTTTTGCCTAACGGCAAAAACTTGCAGTAAATGGAGTTTGAATGATTTAGATGAGTTACCGCCCTCACTAGTTTTCCTACAGAAAACTAGTAGAGAAACAGGCTTGGATGAGGCGGATTTAGCGGACGGTAAAAACTAAGTCTGAAAGATTTAACGGAAGTGGCGTCCACAACACGTTTCGCGGCAGGCAGGAGACAGGGGGTATCCGGCGGTAAAATACGCGGCGGATGGTGAGTCTGCGATAGACACGCTGAAAAGCGGAAAATCCGCTGCGGGCGGGAGTTGAGCCTGTGCTTGCGGGCGGTTATTACGCCGTTTGAAAAGATTTAACGCAGTTCCACCCGCAGCAGTTTTTCTCCGCAAAACTGCCATATAATAATCGGGGAAAACAAATTGCCATTTCCAGCGAGTTTTGCGCTAGCGAAAGTCGAGCGGGCGGAAACCCATCTATATCTTTCAAACTTCGTTCCCTGCCGCCCGCCGAGGAATGAAGGCGAAAGCCGGAACCCTGCAAAGCCGGTTTTGAACCCGTTTGCGCCTCCTCTAAACTACGCATTACGTATTCCTAATTTCGAATTAGACATTATTCCTCCCCCCGCGCTATAATGCGCTATGCTCAAACGAAAAATTGCGATAAACGGCGAATTTTGGTGCAAAAATCTGACGGGAATTGAACGGGTGGCGCGCGAAGTAACGGAAGCGTTGGATTCCCTCGTCCAAAAAGACGAAATGGAACTGGTCGTCCCCGCGAACGCGCGCGATCTGCCGCCGCTCAAAAACATAAAAATCGTGCGCCTCAATCACAACGTAAAAATCTTTCCGGTTTGGACGCACATCGTATTCCAAGCCTACGTTATTCGGCACAGGGCGATAAGCCTCGACTTTTCTAACACGTGCCCCTTCCTCACGCCCGGCATCGAATTCCTGCACGACATCTACTGCCGCCTCTACCCCGCCGACTTCAAAACGCGTCGGGAAAAACTCATTCGGCTCTACAGCCTCCTCATGTACAAGACGATTGCCCGCCGCGCCAAACGAATAATCACCGTCTCCGAATACACAAAGAAGACGATTATCGACTCGTACGGCGTTCCCCCTGAGCGTATTTCAGTCGTCTACAGCGGCGTCGGAAAATACGACGCGGTTGAACCGGACTTCTCCGTATTTGAAAAAATCAAAGGACTGGACGGAAAGGCGTTTTACTTTACGCTCGGAAGCCTTTCGCTCCGAAAAAACCTGCGCTGGCTTGCCGAACACGCCGCGTTCTACCCCGACGAGACTTTCGTCGTCTCCGGAAAACCGATCAAAAGCATCGCCCAGCCGGAATTCGAAGCGTTTTCTCAACTTAAAAACGTGATTTTCGCCGGTTACTTAAACGACGGGGAAGTCAAAGCGCTCATGCAAAAGTGCCGCGCGTTCATATTTCCCTCGTATTTTGAAGGATTCGGTATGCCGCCGCTTGAAGCGCTTGCCGCGGGAGCGCAGGTAATAATTTCCAATGCGGCGTGTCTGCCTGAAATCTACGGCAGCGCGGCTCACTACATCGCCCCCGCTAATCCCCGCATCGACTTAAACGCGCTCCTCAAAGAAAGCGTCACGCCGCCCGCCCCGCTTTTAGAAAAGTACACGCTCAAAAATACCGCCGCGCGGCTTTACCGAGCCGTTTGCGAAGTTGCAGGCGGCAGAGAACGTCGGGCGGCAAAGAACGGAGTTTGAAAGATTCAGAGGAGTTACCGCCCTCACTAATTTTCCAGAGGAAAATTAGAAGATAAACAGGCTTTGAGTGAGGTGGATTTAGCGGACGGTAAAAACTAAGTCTGAAAGATTTTATGGAGTTGCCGTCCGCTGCGAGAATAGCCGGCGGTTATTGGTGCGTTTGAAATAATAGAACGGTACGCCGCCTGCTCGAGTTTGTTAAGAGACAGAGAAAGGAGCGTGAACGGCGCAAATTAGTTACCGCCGACTCAAGTTTGCCAAAGAACAAGCTTGCTGGAAAAGGATTTTAAGAAGAGCGGCAGGCGGTAAAACGGACTTTGAATGATTAAGCGGAGTTACCATCCGCGGCGAGAATGGCCGGCGGTTATTGGTACGTTTGAAATGATGGAACGGTACGCAGCCTGCTCGAGTTTGTTAAGAGATGGAGAAAGGAGCATGAATGACACAAATTAGTTGCCGCCTACTCAAGTTTGCGAAAGGCAAACTTGCAGAAAAACTTTGTTGGGCGGCGGCACAGGCTGCAACGCTGCGCTCTCTTCAAACACCGCCTTCCAACTGTAAACAACTTCAAACGCTCAGCTCCATCCTACGTAGAACGCCGCCGTTTACGCACTATTTTATATCTCTTCCGCGGAAATGCGGTATGAAACTGTACGCCAAATATTCCCCAAGCGCGTTTGCCGCAACATTGTTTTCCCCCTGCCGGAACCGGTGCAAACTCCATAATATTGAAATAAAATGATTGAAAACTTCAAACCGCAGCCGCCCGCAGCCAGCTCCCGCGCCATGCATCAACAAGCGCGCACTAAAAACTCCTCTTACAGCGGTACGGCTCCATTTTTTACAAAACGATGAATGCAAACCGCAGCTGTCAGTTTCCGCGAGGAACACCAATCGGCATGTGCTAAAAAATCCGTTCCTCACGGCATAGTTTTCCTTCAAAAGACAAACGCGGAACGTAACCGCGCGAGCGTAACAAAAAAAAATGAGAATCGAAAAGCGGCGGCAAGAGACGAAAAATCTCTGCAAGGCAGCATTAAAAACATCCGTCGGCACAAAACGGTTCCCGCACGTATTCCCTAAGCGCGTTTGCAGCAATAACGTTTTTCACCGCGCCGGAACCGGTGCAAACTCCATAATATTGAAGTAAAATGACTTAAAACTTCAAACCGCAGATGCACGCAGCCAGCTCCCGCGCCATACATCAACAAGCGCGCACTAAAAACTCCTCTTACAGCGGTACGGCTCCATTTTTTACAAAACGATGAATGCAAACCGCAGCTGTCAGTTTCCGCGAGGAACACCAATCGGCATGTGCTAAAAAATCCGTTCCTCACGGCATAGTTTTCCTTCAAAAGACAAACGCGGAACGTAACCGCGCGAGCGTAACAAAAAAAAATGAGAATCGAAAAGCGGCGGCAAGAGACGAAAAATCTCTGCAAGGCAGCATTAAAAACATCCGTCGGCACAAAACGGTTCTCACACGTATTCCCTAAGCGTGTTTGCCGCAATACCGTTTTTCACCGCGCCGGAACCGGCGCAAAGTCCAATATTATTGGAATAAAATAATTAAAAACCGCAGCCGCCCGCATGCAGTCCCCGCGCCGAGCATTGATAGACGCGCGCTAAAAAATCCGTTCCTCACGGCAAAGTTTTTCCTGCAAAAGACGAACGCGAAGCGTAACCGCGCGAGCGTAACAAAAAAAATGAGAATCGAAAAGCGGCGGCAAAGATGCAAAAATCTCAGCAAGGTGGCGTTAAAAACATTCGCATGTATGAACGAACGGCAAAGTTCCGTAACGAACGCCGAAGCGACGCTAAAAAAAAGGCCGGAGCGTCCGCCCGAAAATAAAAAAGTTTATTATTCGCTTTTACACGGAAAATAACGGCGTTGAAAGATAACGGCTGCCCGAATCGGGAAAGAGCGGAACAATCGTTTTCCCTTTGTTTTCGCTCCGCTTCGCAAGCTCAACGGCGGCAGCCAAAGCCGCTCCCGATGAAATCCCCGCAAACACGCCCTCCCGCGTGCAGATAAGCCTTCCGAATTGAAAAGCGTCTTCATCGTTGACTTTTATAATTTCATCGTAAATTTTCGTATTCAATACGGACGGAATGAACCCCGCTCCAATTCCTTGAATTTTATGCAGTCCGCTCGCTTCCCCGGAAAGAACCGCAGAGGACGCAGGCTCAACGGCAATAATTTTAATATCTTTGTTTTTCGATTTTAAATATTCGCCCGTACCGGTAATCGTTCCGCCCGTTCCCACTCCGGCTACAAATATATCGACTTCCCCATCCGTGTCTCCCCAAATTTCAGGACCGGTAGAAACTCGATGCGCGTGCGCATTCGCAGGATTGTCAAATTGCGCGGGAATAAAACTTCTTTCATATTGGAGCGCAAGCTCCTCAGCTTTTTTTATCGCGCCTTTCATGCCCTCTTTTCCATCGGAAAGCACAATTTCCGCGCCGAACGCCTTGATAAGCTGCTGACGCTCAAGGCTCATCGTATCAGGCATGACGATTATGGCTTTATAACCGCGGGCTGCCGCAATGCATGCAAGCCCGATACCCGTGTTGCCCGACGTCGGCTCAATAATCACCGAATCCTTTGTAAGTAAGCCTTTTTTTTCGGCATCGTTAATCATTGCGATTGCAACGCGGTCTTTTACGCTGCCGGCAGGATTAAAACATTCAAGTTTGGCAAGAATTCTTGCTTCAAGCTTAAAATCCTTGGCAATGCGACACAATTCAAGCAGCGGCGTTTTGCCGACCAATTCTTCGACGGAATGACATATTTTTTCCATTCAGGTCTCCTCTTTGACTAGAGTCACGGAATAAAATAAATCATTAAATCCCGCATACAGATACAAAGACAGAATGACACTTTTTGTGATTTTGTGCGCGCTTTTTGCAATAAATTTTATGGTAGTACCGCTATTTAAAATATGGTAGAGCATGGTATTCCTTCATTTTCGTTGCCGAAGCATTAAATTTTAGTATACTCGTGCAAAGAAATTATAATTACGCAGAAAGGAGCAAGACTATGACGCCGAACTATTTTGACGCAAAATCTACAGCGTGGGACGACGATAAAAAAATCGAACGGGCAAAAATCGTTTATACGCGTATGACGGACTTTATAAAAGCGGATTCAAAGAAAAAACTGCTTGACTTCGGCTCGGGAACGGGGCTTTTAGGATTCAATTTTATTCACGACTTCAACGAAGTCCATTTTGCCGATACGTCGCAGGGAATGCTTGAAAAAGTTTCCGCCAAAGCGGACGCCGCTCAAGTCGAAAACTATAAAACGCTGCTCCTGCCTGAAGACGGACTTAACGGCGCTCAGTTTGCAGAATACAAGGCGGTCGTAACGCTTCTTGCCTTTCACCACGTAGAAAATATCCGCGCCGCGCTTACGGTTTTAGCCGCGCACACGGAAAAAGACGGATTTTTAGCCGTGTCGGACTTGGATATCGAAGACGGAAGTTTTCATGCGCCGATGAAAGTGCCGCACAACGGAATCGACCGGAGTGAAATTCTTTCTTTTATGGAAAACTCAGGTCTTGAAGTCCTCTGCAATGAGACCGTCTACACCGACGAGCGGATTATTGACGGCGCAAAAAAGGAATATCCGATTTTTTTGATAATCGGGAAAAAGACGCGCTAGGAAACGGCGGCTCTCGGCTTTCACTGCCCCGCGTTCATTTTGTTCCAAAGATTTTGAGCAATCGGTAAAAGACGTTCGCGGGTGTTTTGTTCTGGATCGTCGAGCACGGTATTAAAAAGTTCGCCGAGCAGACGCCCGATGTCCTTCCCGCGCGGCACTCCGAGCGCCATCAAATCGCTGCCGTTTACCGCAAGTTCACGGAGGCTGAGCGCGGATTTTTCGCGTTCAGCCTGTGAAAGCCGCTCCTTGAACTCCAAAAGCAGCGCGGCGGCGGGGCTGTCGTGCAGGCGGACAGGCGCGTTGTGCATTCCGTACATATCGGCAAGGCGCAAATCGAATAAATCATCGACGTTTTCAGGTTTTACGCGCACCAAAAAGCGGCGCACGGCAGCGTCTTTCCAGTCGGATTCGTAATGAAACATGTGATTCAAAACCAAATGACACACGGAATCGACGAGTGCATTCGGGAATTTTAAGCGGACGAGGACTTTCCGCGCAATTTCTTCCGAATATTTTTCGTGATTGTAAAAGTGAATGACAGTCCCCACTCCGCATTCCTCGACGGTTTTCGCCGCGGGTTTTCCGATGTCATGAAACAAAGCCGCCAGCCGGACATTGAGTTTATCCTTGGGCGCGCCGTCCGCCGCGTAAAACAAGTGGTCAAGGACGTCGAAATCGTGACAGCCGCGCATATCTTTTTGAATGCAGCCGCGGCAGTCGGAAAATTCGGGAATAAAAAGAGAAAGAATGCCGCTTTCCTCAAGCAAGTTCAGCGCGGAAGACGGTTTTTCAGGTCTGAGCATTTTGACAAACTCGTCGCGGAAGCGTTCTACGGAAATTTTTTGTGTTACGGCGTGAATCTCAGGCTTTGAAAGCGCGGCGAAAGTCCCCTCTTCGATTGTAAAATCCAGTTGGGAAGCAAAACGGATCGCGCGCACCGGACGAAGCCCGTCTTCTGAAAAACGCTCTTGGGCGCGCCCGACCGTGCGGATGAGGCGCGCTTTTATGTCGTCCCGCCCGCAAAAAGGGTCGATGACAACGCCGCCGTCAAGAGAAGCGGCAATCGCGTTCATCGTAAAATCGCGGCGCGACAAATCTTCTTCTATTTTTTCAGCAAAACGCACTTCGTCGGGGTGACGCCCGTCGGAATATTCGCTTTCCGCGCGGAACGTCGTAACTTCAATTTCGCGCTTTTGCCAGTGAACGGTAACGGTTCCGTGCGCAATGCCGGTCGGAATCACCCGCCGGAACAGCCGCATAACGTCTTCAGGCTTTGCGTTCGTTGCAAGGTCAAAGTCGGACGGCGTTTTTTTCATCAGCATATCGCGCACCGCCCCGCCGACAAGATACGCCTGAAAGCCTGCATTTTTGAAAACGCCGTTCATGGCGGCAAGGAAATCGGGAATTTTTATTTTATTCATGGTAGTATGAGCCTGTGGACAATCATACCGATAGCGCGCGCAGAAGTCAAAATGCGCGAAATCTGCAAAACGACTGCACAAGCGGCTTTCACGCGCTCATTTTTACCGGAGGACTTTTTCCGCCGCCTGAAGACACGCAAAACTATTGGGCGCAAAACGGCAGGCCGGATTTTGTTATCGCCGCGGACTCAGGACTTGAGGCGTGCGACGCGTACAATTCCTTCTATATGAATGACTTTCATTTTGCGCCGGACAGGATTGTCGGGGACTTTGACAGCCTGCGCTTTCCGTCCCTCATAGAAAAATACGGACTTGAGCCGGAGACCTTTCCGCGCGACAAGGATTTTACCGACACGGAACTTGCCGTAGATGCCGCGTATACGGAAGCGGCGGCGCACGGCGCGGAAAACCCGCGCATAACGCTCCTCGGCGGGGACGGAGGCCGGATTGACCATCTTTTAAACATTTACGATTCGTTTGCAGGCAGCCGCCCGCTTTCCGTGTGGCTTGCAAAAGAACAGGCGGTGTATCTTTTAAAAGCGGGATTCCGCGCTGAAATCGCCGCGCTTACGCCTGACGATGCCGTTTCCGTTTCACGAACGTCTCATTCTCGGAAAGGAGGCTCTTTGCAGTCGGAAGGATTGGAATGGGAGTCGCCTCTCTTTCGAAAAAACGGAATGCCGAGCCTCAGCAATCGGATTTCCAAAGACTTCTTCGCTGCGGGAAAACCGGTAACCTTACGCGCGGACGGAGCGGACTTTTTGGTGATCGCGCCGTATTCGGCACTCGTTACGATATTCCCCGAGAAATAATTTCGATTGTCCGCAAAAATGCCGCGCTTACGCCTGACGACGCCGTTTCCGTTTCGCGAACGTCTCTTTCGCGGAAAGGAGGCTCTTTACAGTCGGAAGGATTGGAATGGGAAGTGCCTCTCTTTCGAAAAAACGGAATGCCGAGCTTCAGCAATAGGATTTCAGAAGATTTCTACGAGACGGGAAAACCGGTAACGTTACGCGCGGACGGAGCGGACTTTTTGGTGATCGTGCCGTATTCGGCACGCGTTACGGTATTCCTTGAGAGATAATTTCGATTGTCCGCAAAAATGCCGCGCTTACGCCTGACGACGCCGTTTCCGTTTCGCGAACGTCTCATTCGCGGAACGGAGGTTCTTTACAGTCGGAAGGATTGGAATGGGAGTCGCCTTTCTTTCGAAAAAACGGAATGCCGAGCCTCAGCAATCGGATTTCAGAAGTCTTCTACGCGGCGGAAAAAATGGTAACCTTACGCGCGGACGGAGCGGACTTTTTGGTGATCGCGCCGTATTCGGCACTCGTTACGATATTCCCCGAGAAATAATTTCGATTGTCCGCAAAAATGCCGCGCTTACGCCGTTTCCGTTTCGCGAACGTCTCATTCGCGGAACGGAGGCTCTTTGCAGTCAGAAGGCTTGGAGTGGGAGTCGCCTCTCTTTCGAAAAAACGGAATGCCGAGCCTCAGCAATCGGATTTCCAAAGATTTTTACGCGGCGGAAAAACCGGTAATTTTACGCGCGGACGGAGCGGACTTTTTGGCGATTGCGCCGCATTCGGCACGCGTTACGATATTCCCCGAGAGATAATTTCGATTGTCCGCAAAAAAGTTGCCATCAAAAGCCCCGTCATCGACGCGAACAGCATAAGGCACGCCGTTAAAACATAGCGCTTTCGCCTTTTTATGAAAAAAAAGACGACGGAACAAAAAACATTAAAAAAAGCGACGGTACACAACGACAGCGAAGAAAGGGTTGCCGTTTTTATGACAATCCACAGGTTTTTGTCGGTAAAATTTTGGTAATTTCCCATGATAAACAGCACGAACATCATCACGGAAAACAAAAAGAGAAACAACGCCGTCCGGCTCATGATAATGAGCAGCCGATAGAAAAATATTTTCTTACTGCTGTAATATGTATAACGCATTTTCATTGCCGACTTCTTACGACGCTATTATAGCGAAGTTTGCGGCAGCAGAATAGCGGACAGAGGTGGAGAAATAATTAGGAATTTTTAATGTGGAATGCGTAATTGCGGCTGGCGGCAGAGAACGCAGTTTTAAAACCAAACGGAGTTGCCGCCTGCCGCTGCCATAGATGTATAGTTTCTTGCGAGTTTTTGCGGCAGCAAAAAGTCGAGCGGGCGGTAACTCCGTTAAGTCTGCCAAATACCTTTTTCACCGCCCGCACCGCCCACACAATTACGCATTCCTAATTAGCGGCAATGTTGACGTATAACAGTCAGTTATATTAATCTCTCTATAAAGCAAAGCCTATCGGCGGACTGTGCTGAAACGGACAAGAAAGCGGCGGGCGGGGACTGCTTTCAAAGTTTTTAGGCTTTGCAGGAGAATTGTATGAAAAAATATTGCGTGCTTCTCGCCGCCGTGTTTGTTTTTGCGCTTGCAAGTTGTTCTGACTTCGCTGCAAAGTTATGCACCGTAACGTTTAACGCGAACGGCGTCGGCGCACATCCCAAGCCGGTTAATGTGGAAGCCGGCGCAAAACTTTCCGCGGCGCAATTGCCAGCCCTGCCGGAAACCGACGGCAAGATATTCGGCGGGTGGTACAAGGAAGCCGCCTGCACGAACAAATGGAATACTGACTCCGACACGGTTTCAAAAGACATTACGCTCTACGCACAGTGGACTGCAAAAGAAATTCCCGCGCTGCCGCTCAGTCCCGCTTTTAAGTCGTTTACGGTAACGTTCGACGTGCAGGGTACGGGGACGGCTCCGACGGCGCTCCGCGTACGCGAGGGTGAGAAACTTTCCGCGGCGCAACTGCCTGCTCTTTCGGAAACGGGCGGCAAAATATTCGGCGGGTGGTACAAGGAAGCCGCCTGCGCGAACAAATGGAATCCCGATTCCGATACGGTTACGCAAAATATTACGCTCTACGCACAGTGGACGGCAAAAGAAATTCCCGCGCTGCCGCTCAGTCCCGCATTCAAGTCGTTTACGGTAACGTTCGACGTGCAGGGCACGGGGACTGCTCCGGCAGCGCTCCGCGTACGCGAGGGGGAAAAACTTACCGCGGCGCAATTGCCAGCCCTCTCGGAAACCGACGGCAAGATATTCGGCGGGTGGTACAAAGAAGCTGCCTGCGCGAACAAGTGGAATGTCGCGTCCGATACGGTTACGCAAAATATTACGCTCTACGCACAGTGGACGGCGCTTTATACAGTCCGTTTTGACGCGCGGAAGATTTACACGGATACGCTTGAGCCGCTTTCCGTTGCGGACGGCAATACGATTCCGATGGAAAAACTGCCGTCGCTTGTCCATTCGTCGTGGAAATTCCGCGGCTGGCATAAGGATAAGGCTTGCGTCCAAGCGTGGACGGCGGCGGATAAGGTTACGGCGGACACGATACTGTACGCAAAATGGACGCCTAAAAACATCGCGGCGCAGGAGTTATGGAAAAGCAGGGCGTCTCACGGCGCGGAAAACTACTTTAGAATTCCCGCTTTGGCGGAAACGAGGAACGGCGCGCTCATTGCCGTTACGGACTTGCGCTATAATCATTCCGCGGATATAGGACGGTTCGGTGCAAAGGGGGAATGGGGAGAATCGGCGCACATTCACCGCGTGGATCTTGTCGTAAAACGCTCGCTTGACCACGGCGTTACGTGGGATTCTGCCGACTTAAAAATTACCGATGCGCCGGACAATCCGGTAAAGTACGGTTACGGGGACGCGGCTGTCGTCGCCGACCGCGAGTCCGACAACGCGCTCATTTTGTGCGCTCACGGCGATACGCGCTACGTGCATTATCAAGCGGGACAGCAAGCCACACGCTTAAAGGTTGTAAGACTGCGCTCAAGCGACGGCGGACAATCGTTCGGCGCGCCGGAGGAAATCACCGATTCGATTTATAATCTTAATTCCGGCTGGGGCACCCTCTTTTTCGGCTCGGGGAAAATCATGCAGTCGCGCAAGGTAAAAAACGGCAGCTATTATCGACTGTACGCGGCGATTTTAGTCAAAGATACAGGGAATTTCGTGTTGTATTCCGACGACTTTGGAGAAACATGGCGCGTATTGGGTTCATCAACATCGTCGCCTATCGGGAATGGAGATGAAGCGAAGGTAGAAGAGTTGCCGGACGGAAGGGTTTTGCTTTCGAGTCGTACCGCTGGCGGCAGGTTGTTCAATATGTTTACGTATACAAATGAGGCGAACGGCAGCGGCAGTTGGGAGACAAAAGCAAAAGCGGCGCTTGGAGTGGAACGTGGAACAAACGGCGAAATACTGATTGTAAAGGCGCGTAATACCGCGACCGGAGCGTTAGAAGATCTTGCGCTGCAGTCCATTCCGCTTTCATCAAAAGCGCACCCCAAAGGTCCCCCCGAACCGAATATCCGTACCGACGTGGGCATTTATTGGCGTCCCGTCACAGCCGGCATGACGCTCAGTGACTTTGCGAACGGCAGTAAATGGACTAAACATCAACGTTTTTCCGGCGAAAGCGGATATTCGACGATGGTAATGCAGCAAGATTGCAGGCTCGGCTTTCTTTTTGAAAAATATGACAACGTTACGGCGGCGACGGATATGAACGACGTGTACGATATCCGCTATGAAACGCTCACGCTCAACACTATCACCGGCGGACGGTACGAAGCGGCGTTTTTGAAAGAATAGACGCGTTGCCCCCGCGCGCCGCTCAAACCGCAGCGGAAATTACATTTGCAGCGAAATCGAATGCAGTCAAAGCTCCTGCCGGAAACCTTGCACGCCCGCGTCGACTTACGGCACGACAGGGGCTGCTCCGACGGCGGTTCGCTGCGGCTTAAGTTTAAGTCGGCGCACGCGCATTAAAGTCACCGGCGCGCATTTTTTTCAAGGTTTTGACGCGTAAAAAAGCCGATTTTTTGTCGACAAAGAGCGTTTCTAATGCGTAATAGTGAATTTATGGTTCATAATGATTCTCCTTACTAAGGTTCAGCGCACTTTTGTTTTCATCGTCGATTCTGTTCCTGATTATAATCTCATCCAGCCGCCCCCGCTGAAAATTCCCGCCTATTTTTCATAACCGATAGTCGCAGCGACGGCATTGGGGCAGCGTTTTATCGTTTCCTCCTTTGTCGAACTGTCCCGCCCATCTGCATATTGCGCGCAGAATCGGAAGAACGGAACATCCGCGTTCGCTCAAGCGGTATTCGACATGGGGCGGAATTTCATTGAATTGCTCTCGTTCCACCATGCCGTTTTTTATCAAATCTTTCAAAGCCGCCGCAAGAACCGCATCCGTTATGTCCGTAAGTTCGGCGCGTAATTCGGTGTAACGAAGCGTTTTCTTTGCAGAAAGCACGCATATAATGCGGGATGTCCATTTGTCTTCAAAAACTTTCATGCCGTACTCAAGAGGACAGCGTATGTCTTCTTCAAGTTTTTTCTGGTACATGAAAAAAGTATATGTATTCCATTTCGACTGCACAAGTTGCTATTAAATTTATTAGTAACTTATAAATTTGCTTATATCTTTTTTTTGAACAACGCACGGGGTATAGTTGCCCTGTTCGATAACTCCGTTGTCGAACAGGTTGACGAGTTCTAAATCGTGCAAATGGCGCGATTTAGAACATCGTATTTCAAGGTAACCTGTTCAGAAACGGAAGTTTCCGAACAGGTTTGTTAAAACCATAACGAGCGGATGAAACGCCGCAATATCTATGGAGGTTTGACATGAAAGTCAACGCATATCTTGAAATCACAATGAAAATCGAGGACGTAAACCGCGCCGCCGCTGCAAAAGTGTACGCGAATTACCGCGAACCGTTTTTAAAAACGATTAAAGGCGCGCTTACAAAAGAACTGCTTGTAAGGGACGAAGACGTACAAGTCTTACACGGATTTGACAGCGCGGAGAATGCAAAAGCCTATCTTTCAAGCGATATGTTCAAAGATGACGTATTTACGGGACTGAAACCCCTCTGGGCTGCAGAACCTGACGTACGCATATTTTCGGTAATGTAAAAGATTAACGCAAACATTGTAAGACAGCCGCCGTTCGCTCTGATTAAACGGCGTACACGGCGTATCAAACAGAGCACGGCATATTGATATTTGAGATGCGGTTATCTAAACATTTTAGATCGCTGTATCTAAACACCTTAGATAAGGCGGTCTAAGCCCCTTAGATACCGTTATCTAAAGATAATAGATAGGACTATCTAAACCTGTTTTCCCGCCCGCTGCTGCCGCCGAACCCCGTTTTCTGCGAGTTTTGCGTCAGCAAAATCTCGGGCAGGCGGTAACTTCGTTCTATTTTCCAAACTCTGTTCGCCGCCGCCTGCCATTTTCCCGCTCGCCGATGAGTTTTTCCATCCAAATCATGTTGTACCAGCGGTCAAATTTGTAGCCGCACCGGTGAAACGTCCCTGCTTTCGTAAATCCCATGCGCTCGTGGAAGACTTCGCTTGCAGTCGTAACGTACGGATCGTCGGAAACGGAGGGGCTGGTAACGCAGGCGTAAAGATTTTCTATTCCTGCCGCTTTAAGCCGCGTTTCCAATTCTTCGTAGAGCCTGCGCCCCAATCCCGCACCCCGCGCATTGCGGTCAAGGTAGATCGTCACTTCAGCCGACCACTGATACGCCGTCCGTGTCCGGAACGCTCCGGCATACGCGTAGCCTGCGATTTCCCCTCCGCTGACAATACAAAGATACGGGTATTTTTCAATCGTTGAAGCAATGCGGTTTTCAAATTCGGAAAGAGAAGGAACCTCGTACTCGAACGTAATTGCCGTATTTTTCACGTAATACGCATAAATTTCCAAAAGCTTTCGCGCATCGCCGACATTTACGTCTCTTATTGCCGTCTCGCCCATAATCTGCCCCCGCAACTCCTCGTCGCATCCTGCCGCCGCCGAACCCTGTTTTCGCGAGTTTTGCGCCAGCAAAACCTCAAGCAGGCGGTAACTCCGTTCTATCGTTCAAATACCGTTCTCCGCCGTCGGCGACCTTTGAACTCCATTTTCTGCGAGTTTTGCGCTAGCAAAATCTCGGGCAGACGGTAACTTCGTTCTATCTTCCAAACTCTGTTCTCCGCCGCCTGCCGTTTTTCCTCAAGTTTGCGATTCGAAAACTTGCAGCGGGCGACGCATAGTTAAATCTTTCAAACTCCATAGCAACCGCCCGCGACGTTCTTCTGCCGTCGGCTGCCTTTGAACTCCATTTTCCGCGAGTTTTGCGCTAGCAAAATCTCGGGCAGGCGGTAACTCCGTTCTATCTTCCAAACTCTGTTCTCTCGCCGCCTGCGTCATTCATAACTCGCCCGCTCTTCCCACTTTTGGCGGCTCGCTTTCAATTCCAGTTGAACGGGAATTTTATCGAATCCCAAATCTTTTCGTATTTGGTTTTTCAAAAAAGTTACGTAGGTTTGCGGCACGACTTCAGGGCGCGTCGCAAAAATCAAAAACGAAACGGGATTCGCCTGCGTCTGCGTCATATAACGGATTTTAAAATGCGCTGTTTTACTTGCCGGAGGCGGATACTTAGACAGCCAGTCCTTGAGCGCCGCGTTAAGCGCCGACGTTTCTATTTTGCGCGTCAGCTGCGCATAGAGTTCAAGCGCGGTGTCCAAAAGATTTTTTATGCCCGTGCCTTGAAGCGCGGACGCCGCGACAATCGGCGCAAACTCCATCTGCCCGAACATGATATTTATCCATTCCTTGCGCTCGCGGAAGGTCTTTTTATCCTGCGGCTGCGTATCCCACTTATTCAA
This sequence comes from Treponema sp., assembly GCA_052169915.1. GTDB lineage: Bacteria > Spirochaetota > Spirochaetia > Treponematales > Treponemataceae > Treponema_D. The sequence goes on along the minus strand of JBQNBN010000017.1, from coordinate 11,100 downwards.
AACGAATATAATGCCGCGCCCGCGCTCAAAGGCAAGACTGCAAATCTTTTTGTCCTGCTCGGAAAGCCCTTCTTCGGCGTCAATCAAAAGAAAAACGATATCCGCGCGGGAAAGCGTTTTTATCGCGCGGTTGACCGAATAATATTCCACGTTTTCACTGACTTTCGCCTTCCGCCGAATTCCCGCCGTGTCGAGCACGAGGAATTTCTTTTGCCGGTATTCAAACTCGCCTTCAACCGTGTCGCGCGTCGTTCCCGCGTAATCGCTTACGATTGACGCCTCGCTATGCGTCAGACGATTTGAAAGAGTCGACTTTCCCGTATTCGGTTTCCCCATGATGGCGATTCTAATCGGCTCATCGCTTTCAATCTCTTTGACTTTGGAAAAGTCCAGCCGAGAAACGAGCGCGTCCGTCAATTCGCCGATATTGTCGCCGTGGGATGCCGAAATAAAAATGAGTTCGTGAAAGCCGAACTTTGCAAACTCCCACGCTTCGCTTTCTTTGCGCCCGCCCTCCGTTTTATTGACGGCGGCAACCACTTTATTCCAATGCGGACGCAGTTTTGCGATAAACTCTTCGTCTTCGCCGGTGATGTGTCCCGCTTCAAGCAAAAGGAGAATCAAATCCGCGTTTTCAATCACGGAAAGCGACTTTTCAACGACGAGAGCGTCAAGTTCCGCTTCCTTCGTCCCTTCATCGCGCTGGAGTTTGTAGCCGCCCGTATCGACTAGGTGGACGGGATTTCCGTTTAAAAAGGCGTCGCCTTCAACAGGATCGCGCGTAACGCCGGGTGTCGGGTCTACAATCGCAAGTCGCCTGTTCATAAATCGATTGAATAATGTCGACTTTCCGACGTTCGGCCGCCCTGCAATCGCAATGACGGGCAGTCCCTCGTATTTTTTATCCGCAGTGCCGACTTTTATTTCTTCTTTTTCGTCTTTCGACTGTGAAAAATCCGGTTTGATTCGTTTTGCCATACTGCCGCCGTCTAAAATGTATTGAGTTTTGCCGACGCTTTTGCCTGCATGTCCGCTGTGGAAAACTGAGAAAGCGTTTCTTTTGCGCGGGCGATGAGTTTGGGGCTCATGCTGAATGCGCGGACGCCGAGCCCTGCAAGCGTAAGCATGCCTTCTTCTTTTGCCGCCATTTCGCCGCAGACGGAAAGGGGAATGCCCGCTTTCCGCGCGTTTTGAACGGTCATATCGATGAGTCGCAGCACGGAAATGTTAAATTCGTCGTATAACGCTGCCGCATACGCGTTTTCGCGGTCGACGCCGAGCGCGTACTGCGTCAAATCGTTCGTGCCGACAGAAAAAAAGCCGCTCGTCTTTGCAAGAATATCGGATGCGACCGCCGCCGCCGCCGTTTCCACCATTATGCCGACGGGAACGTCCGGCGCAAAAGGAATATTCTCCGCGGCAAGTTCGCGTTTAACTTCGTCTATAAGCGCGTGGCTTTGCTTTACCTGCTCAAGCGTCGTAACGAGCGGAAGCATAATGCGTAAATTGCCGAACACGCTTGCGCGGTACAGCGCGCGAATCTGCGTCTTAAAGAGGGCGGGGTGCATGAGGCAAAGGCGGATTGCACGCAGTCCGAGCAGGGGATTTTTTTCTTCAAACTGCGGAATGTCGACGGAATTCACGATTTTGTCTCCGCCTGCGTCAAGCGTGCGTATCGTAACGGGCTTATCTCCCATAGCGCTCAGCGCCTTTTTGTACGCTTCAAACTGCTCTTCTTCCCCAATCGAAAGCCGCGTTCCTGCAGGCGCGCCGTTCGTTCGGCTCATAAACAAAAATTCCGTTCTAAAAAGTCCTATGCCGTCAGCCCCTTCCTCGCGCGCAATTTCCGCTTCTTCAGGCGTTCCGATATTCGCGTAGAGCGTAAAGGCTTCTCCGTCTTTGGAAAGCGCAGGTTTATCCCGATAGGCGTTCAGACGCGCATTTTCATCTTTTTCTTTTCCGGCGTGCGCTTTATAGTCTGCAAGCGTTTTTTCATCGGGAGACGCGGCGACTTTCGCATTTTTTGCATCGACTATGACGGCGTCTCCGTCCTTTACGGCGCGTTTTAAGTCCTCGTAGTGTATGCCGACGACGGTCGGAATGCCGTAGTTCCGCGCAAGAATTGCAACGTGGCTTGTAATTCCTTCGTCGCTTAAAACAAGAGCTGCGATATTTTTTTTCGTCAAGATAATTGCGTCGGTCGGGTTTAAGGCGCGCGCAAGGATTACGCTGCCGTCAGGAACGGCGTTTATATCAAACTGACGGCGGTTGAGCATTTTGTCGAGAACGCGCCCGAAAACGTCGGTAATGTCTTTTGCCCGTGCGGCAAGATATTCGTTTCCCGCGCTTCGAAGTTTGTCGGCGTATTCGTTCGCTTTGTGGTGTATCGTGTATTCAATGCTGAAAAGTGTCGCTTCAAATTGACTTTTTACTTCTTTTAAGAAAACGGGATCGCTGAGCATTTGCAGATAGGTTTCAAATATTTCTTTTTGAACGGCGTCCGCTTTATCGTTTGCACAAAGGCGCGAAAGATTCTGCGTAATCTCATCCGCAGCCTCTTGTTTTGCCTGCTCAAAGCGATTCCAATCGTTTTCCGCTTCGTGCGCGGCGATTTGCTTTTGCGGAATCGCTTTTTTTTCCTGCTCGGGAATAAAAAACGCGCTTCCTATTCCGGTTCCGTCCGATGCGGAAATCCCGATAAAAACTTCCATATAATGCGATTATAATGGAGAGATTTACGCGCTGTCAATGAAGGTGCCGGCGGCGGAGAATTGAGTTTGAAATATGCAATGAAGTTATTGCCGGCGTATCTCTCTTTTGTCTGCAAAGACTCCGTTTCTAGCAAGTTTATCTATAATACCTGTGGAATGTTGATAAACTTGCAGCAGGCGGCGCACCGTTGTGTCCTTGAAACTCCATTGCAGCCGCCTGCGATAAAACTCGTGTGTGTGGTGTGGTATGAGGAATGTGCGGGGCAAAAATACCCGTACGCAGTCGTATTTTTAGTCCGTGTATCATTTTGTCCCGAAATGCCGTTTTTATTCAATAAAATTTACTGTCAGTCCTCACAAAAGAAAAGAAAAATAATTTTTTATTCTTAATTCATTATAAAGCAAGAAGATAGGATTTTACAGTCAATATGTGCGTAACTTGGCATATCTTTTGCTTTTTAATAGACATAAACTTATCAGGTGGAGGTCTACCATGTTAAAAGAAGACAGCGTTCTTTCAATGTACTTAAAAGATATAAATAAGGTTCCGCTTTTGACGCGGGAAGAAGAAACTGAACTTGCCTCAAAGGCGGCGGCAGGCGATAAAGAAGCCAAAAAGCGGATTGTCAATGCGAATCTCCGCTTTGTCGTAAACGTTGCAAAAAAATATCAAAATCACGGACTGGATTTGACGGACTTAATCAGCGAAGGCAATATCGGACTTTTGACCGCCGTCGACCGCTTTGAAGTGTCGAAGGGCTATCATTTTATTTCCTACGCCGTCTGGTGGATCCGGCAGGCGATTTTAAAGGCGATTTGCGAAAAAAGCCGCTCTATCCGCCTTCCTCTCAACCGCGCAAACGAATTGGTGCAGATTGAACACGCGCGTAAAATTGTCGGCGGCAATAAAACCGAAGAAGAGGAATTGGCGGAAGTCGCAAAGATGTTGAACATGAGCGTCAGCCACGTGCGCGAAATGGTAAATATTTCCCGCGATATGGTTTCGCTCGACGCTGAAGTCGGCAACTCCGACCACGACCGGACGAGCCTCGGCGACTTTGTCGAAGATACGGCGACGCCGCAGCCGGATGAAAAAGTGCTTTCGGAAGCGATGTCGCGCGATATTGAAGAAATGCTCAATACGCTCAAGCCCAACGAAGCGCGCGTGCTCCGTCTCCGCTTCGGTCTCAGCGGCGCAAAACCCATGTCGCTTAAAGAAGTCGGCGATATCTGCAATTTGACGAAGGAGCGCATCCGGCAGATTGAAAAGCACGCGATTATCCGCATGCAGCACCCGACGCGCCTGCGCCGTCTTGAAGCCTACGTCGCGTAAATAAAGTTGACTGTTACCGCTTCATATCGAATTCCCGTAAAGTCGAAGATAAAAAAATCGGTTTTGCGGGAATTCGCTTTATTTTAAAGCGTGCGCTCTGTTTTATGCGGCGGATTACGCCGTTTAGTTGATACGCGTACGGAAGTCCGTTTGAAAAACGAATGCAGAATGACGGTGCGCCGCGGCAAAAATTCCTGCGCCGAGTTTAATCGGCAAATTTCTTTTGACAGTCGATGAAATGCAAAGGGCGCAGTCTTTGCCGCATGATTTTTTTGCGCAATCCTGTTATAGTCGCGCCGGAACGAAGATGATGAACATTTTTACGATAACGCACACATGCAGCGGCTCAAAAGCGCGGACGGGCGTCCTTACGCTGCCGCACGGAACGGTGAAGACGCCGGTTTTTATGCCGGTCGGGACGGCGGCGACGGTCAAGGCGGTGTCCAAAGATGAACTTGAAGAAATCGGTTTTGAGATAATTCTTGCAAACACCTATCATTTGTTTTTGCGTCCGGGCGCGGATTTGATTCAAGAGGCGGGCGGACTACACGGTTTTTCCGGCTGGAAGCGCAATTTTTTGACGGATTCTGGCGGTTTTCAAGTCTTTTCGCTGTCAAAATTGCGGAAAATTACGGAAGACGGCGTTACGTTTCAAAGTCATATCGACGGAAGCCGTCATTTTTTTACGCCTGAGAGCGTCGTTCAAACGCAGGCGCAATTCAATTCCGACATTCAAATGCAGCTCGACGTGTGTTCGGGGTACGGAGTCGGCAGAAAGGAAGCGGAGAGGGCGCTTCAAATTACGTCTGCGTGGACGCTCCGCGCAAAAAAGGAATGGGAAAAAAAGCGCGGCGAAGGCTATGAGGGCGTTCTTTTTCCGATTGTACAGGGCAATTTTTTTGAAGACCTCCGCACCCAAAGCGCCGACTTCGTCTCGTCTCTGGACTTACCCGGCATCGCGATCGGGGGATTGAGCGTCGGCGAGCCGCCTGAAACCTTTGCGCGCTTTACGCAGTTTACGCTCCCGCTTTTGCCGGAAGATAAGCCGAAGTACGTTATGGGAATCGGCACTCCACAATACATTCTTGAAGCGGTTGCGAACGGCGTCGATATGTTCGACTGCGTTCTTCCGACCCGCAATGCGCGGAACGGCTCATATTTTACGCGAAACGGTATGCTCTGCATTAAGCAGGAGCGTTTTTCCCGCGATTTTTCTCCGATTGACCCCGAATGCACGTGCAAGGTCTGCCGCAATTACACGCGCGCCTACCTCCGCCACCTGTTTAAAGAGCAGGAAATTTTAAGTTCGATGCTCGCTTCGTACCACAACCTCTATTTTTTACACGACATGATAAAAGAAATCCGCGCTGCCGTCGAAGGCGACCGCTTTGAAGCGTACCGGAAAGACTTTCTTGCGCGGTTTGAGGGAGAACCCGCGAACGGGTGAATGAAGTTTGAGAGATTTAACGGGGTTATCGTTCGCTGCAAGTTTGCGGGGAGCAAACTTGAGAGGTAAGGGAGTTAGGCGACGGGAGAACGGAGTTTGAGAGATTTAACGGGGCTGCCGTTTGCTGCAAGTTTGCGGAGGGCAAACTTGGGAGGGTAGGGGAATTGAACGGGGCGAAATACGGATATTCTGCCCCGCGCCTTTACTGCGCTAAAATATCGTTTACGGCATTGATGATTTTTCCCAGCAGCGCGGGATTAAAATCGTTCGGATAGAGAATGTCTATCGTATCTTTCAGCGTGATTTTATTTTTATTGCCGGTGTTGGCGGTATCGTCCGCAGGCGTTGTTGCTTCGTCGGCAACGGATTCTTCAAATTCGCCGGTATTTAAATTGAACCACTTAAAAGACTCCGGAAGCAAAACGCTTATCTTATGCGTTTCGTTATTTTTCGATTCGATAGCGGTTTTCAAAGCTTCCCGCTGCGTTCGCGTGCCGTGATTTAAAAACACCGTTGTAGGAAAGGTATTTTCTTTCCGCGTATTATCGAACCCGTGTACGTATTCGACAAGCTGTTCTTGGTCGGCATGTCCGGAATAAAACGCCGACATATCTTCTATTCCGCATTTTATCATGCCGAGCCGAATGTCCGTGTCGGCAAGTTTCGTATTATATAATTCGCGCGCGTCAAGTCCGCCATGAGCAAGCCGCTTGAACAAGGCGCCGTTTGTCCCTTCCGCTTGATAGCCGGTTAGAATCAGCGTATTGTTTTCGTCGGCAAGAAAGTCTTGCAGTTTTTCTATGTCAGGGCTGTTTAAGATGTTGTTTGCAAACGTTATGACGTCGGCTTTGTATTCGCCTGCAATCATTTTAGAAAATAAATCTCCTTTTGTGCGGTTATGCGGATGCCCTTCCTTCTGCGGTTGCGGAAACAGCGCTTCCTTTAATACGCGCTTTCCCTCCTCCTCTTTAAGCTTTTCATCGGGAGCGTCATTAGAAAGCATAAAAGAATCGAAAAAAAGCGGCGAAACATAGTGATATTTTATCTCGTTTTTTTCATTCATCGTGGATGAAAAAAGAGTGCTGACATATATATCGCTGACTTTATGCGCTAAAGGCGAATAGTATAAATACTCGAAGTCCATACCGGAGCTGAAATTCCTATAAAGGGTGTTGAGCACGTCTATGATTTTATCCTGCGCATGTTCGGGAATATCTTTGAATAATGCAGTGTCATTAAATTGAAGATAGTTTTTTACTCTATCAGGCGGCGGAAAAGCTTTCTGCCAAAGCTGAGTTTCAAATTCTGTAAGAGAATATGAGCCGGAAATGTGTAAAAATGGAGAAAAATACTCTACGACCTCTCGTTCGGTTCTGTTATTCTCAACAAAATATTCTTTGGTAAACTGCCTTGGCTTTTGCTTGATGTAATACAAATCGACTAAAACTTCCTGCATCCTTCCCAGTGCAAACGCGGGAATAAATACGCGTCCGCCTCTGTTTTTTGTTTCATCGATGATGCGGGTCAGTTTTTCGATTTTTTTAGTAAAGAGTTTTTCTTTATCACGCACCCGATTGCCGTAAGTGGACTCCAAAACGATATATTTATTTGATTCGCTGTAATAAGGCGTTGAAAAATCCTTTAAGATAATACTTTGCGCGTCTTTGCAGCTTACGGACAGTTCATCGCAGGGGCCGACGTCGCCTGAAAAATGGATCGTGCCAATATTTTTAAAGTCTTTCTCCGGCTTTTCAAGGTGGAGTTGCTTTACTTCTTTTTTCCACCACATGAAGGTAAAGGAACAGGAACCGAGTATATGACTTGTCCTCAGCGGATACATAAAAAGACCATCGTCAATGGGAACAGGGTGTTTGGAATCGCCAAAATGAAAGTCAGTTTTTATGTCGATTGGATCAAATTTCATCCGGTCTATGATGTCTTTTATTTCTTTCCCGTGCTTTCCGTCGAGGCGGAGCGCGTCTTCAAGCATGACTTTCGTCAGTTCCATTGTGGGGCTTGTGCTGTAGATTTTTCCGGAAAAACCGTTTTCGATTAAGTCGGGAAGCATACCGATGTGATCGTTATGCGCATGGGTGAGAAAAAGCGCTCGTATATTTTTCGCTTTTTTTAGCAGCCGACGTTTATTTTCCGTGTAATTAGGATTTGCCTCTTGATATTCGCCGCAGTCGACCAGATAGTAGTGCCTGATATTCTTTTCCGAATTCGTGTACTCCAGCAGTGTGGATGAGCCGGACACGGTGTCGATCGCTCCGGTAAAAGCGATTCTTAATTGAGTTTTGTCGCTTGTTTCATTATCCATATATTCCTCCTGTTAAAATGAAAAAATTAAGTATGCGCACGTGTATAAATGATACGCCTCATACGAAAAATAAAATGTCCTCAATGAAGGAAGATAGACGCCCTATAAATCTGCTTTTGCAGCGGCGGAATCGGAAAGTTGACGTGCGCCCAGAGCAGAGCCTACGCACGTAAAATACGGATAAACAAAAAAGCTATGTTTTGTATTCGTAGCAAAGTTTACTGCTTTACGTGTAAAAACGTCAATTGGCTTCAGGGCGAAATATAAACATAAAGCGATAAAGCGCTCATTTTCAGATGAGCATAAGGATGAATAAACGGATTTGAAGTTATATTAGAAGTTTTGATAGATAGACAAAATTATACGAAATATTTTTGCTTTGATTCTTTGACACTTTTAATGAGTATGATATTTTTTATCATTGATATTATGCTGTTTAAATTTCGTATCGGTAAAACTTTGAGTAGGCAATATGAACATATCTCAACTAAAAACTAAACTTCTGCCAGCCCCTTCAATAGTATGCTTATTCTTTTGCGGGTGGCAGAAAAAGACGCATGCAAGAAAACGCTGTGTAAAGATGATAAAGCGGAGTTTCGCGGATGGGGAGAACATTGTTTGGAAGATTTAACGTAGTTTCCCATCCGTCCGAGTTTCGCTAGCGCAAAACTCGCGGGAAACGGAGTCTTGCGGTTTGAAGGTATGTAAAAAGCGTGTTTACACAATAAAGGAGCGCTCCAACCATTGTCGCCGCCCCCAAACTCAACTTTCACGGCAACAACCAAATACCATTTTCATCGAGTTTTCTCCAGAAAACTCGGGAGGGCGGCACTCCGGTAAGTCTCCCAAGTTCCACAGCAACCGCCCGCCATTCCCCATTACACTCGGAACTTCCCAACCTCCTCCGCCAATCCTTCAATGCTGTCTTTATTCTTCCTTGCCAAGTCATTCACTTCATGTACGGCGCGATTAATCTGTCCGACGCCTGCCGCCATCTCGTTCATGCTGTCTTTGATGACTGTCGTCAGCTGGTCCAGTTTCTGCATTTCCTGCGCAACGCCCTTGCCGCCGACAAGCATTTCTTCCGAGCCGTTTTTGACTTCCATTGTAACGCTGCTGATGTTCTTAATGGCGGCGAGGACTTCTCGGCTGCCGTTTTCCTGCTCATGCATGGCGGCGGTCAGCTGGGCGCTCATGCCGCGCACGTTTTCCGACAGCTGGAAGATAGCGTTGAACTTTTCTTCCACAATCTTCGACGCGTCGGACAAGCCGTTAATGTCGTCGCTGAGCTTTTTGAGCGTGTCGGTGATACTCTTGCCCTGCATTGCCGACTCTTCCGCAAGCTTCCGAATCTCATCGGCGACGACGGCAAATCCCTTCCCCGCTTCGCCTGCATGCGCGGCTTCAATGGCGGCGTTCATCGCGAGGAGGTTCGTTTGTGACGCGATATTCTGAATGACGCTCGACGCTTCAATCAATCCGCCGCTTTCGTCGGCAATTTTCTGCGTCACGGTGTTCGACGTAAGCAAAGTCGATTTTCCTTCCGATGTGGCATTCGCAAGTTGTTTTACCATGTTGTCGCTCTTTTCCAGCGACTGCGTAATCGACGCGATGTTTGCGACCATCTCTTCCACCGCCGCGGACGACTGCACGACGCTTGCGAGCTGCGTTTCTATGCTGCCGTTCAAATTATCAATCGTGCGGATAATTTCTTCAATCGTCCCTGCAGTCTCCGTAACGCTCTCGGATTGCGTTATCGCTTGCTGCTTGACGCCGTCGATATTCGCTTGTATTTCGTTGATTGCGCTTGCCGTTTCGCTCATGTCGGACGACAAAGACTCGCCGATGCCTTCCATCACTTTGCTGTTCGCTCCGACAGCGCGTATAGAGTCGCCTATTTTTGTAATCGTTTGGTTAAAATATTCGGCAAGTTCGGTGATTTCATCGTTTCCGGCGACCGGAAGCCGTACCGTCAAGTCGCCTTCCCCCTGCGCAATATTCTGCAGCGCCGTAACGGTTGTCTGGATGGGCTGCACCGTCTTATATGCGACCGCGTAAACCACGATAATCGCCGCAAGCAGGACGACGGCATTGATTGCAAACATGGAACGCCGTAAACGGGTAACGGCATTCAAAAATTCATTGACGGGAGCTCGAATGATGACGCTCCATTTTGTTGAAGAGATTTCCGCAAACGACGCAATATACGGATGCCCCTGATAGGTGTAATAGCCGACTTCGCTCGTATCGACTGTCAAAACATGCTGCACAAAGTCTGCCGTTGAAGTCAGCGACTTATCGGTTTTTGCCTGTTCGATGAAATTGACGCGGTTTTTTACAAAATTGACGTCTCTGTACGCGATGATAGTTCCTGTCCGTCCCACGATGTAACAATTTCCGGTTTTTCCGACTACGATATCCTTGATGTTATTGGAAAGCCATTCCGCCTTTGTCGCCGCCGCAAGAACGCCGATGACGTTTTGATTTTCTCCGTAAATGGGAACGGCGAACGTTATAATCATTTTACCCGTCCCGCGCGACTGATACGGCTCCATGACGGCTTTTCTGCCTTGGCTTGCGGCTTTGAACCATTCAAGATCCCGAACGGAAACGATTTCTTTATTCATCGTATGGTGCATATTTCCCTGCATATCGACTATAGCGCCTTCGTCAAGCATTTCGTTATACGCGACTTCCGTGCGTAAAAAATTGATTTTTTGCGCGTAAGGAATCGTCGGATCCCTGAACGCGGGCATTCTGGCTATTCCGTCCAAAAACTGCCCGAACGCCGCCAGTCTGCTGTCGATAATCCCGGAAACGTCCTCAGCTTTGTCCGTAAGGTGCGTCGCAATTTTTTCCATAACCGCTTTGCGCGCAATCCGAACCGCAAGAAGTTCCAGTATGGTGCTTGCCGCGGCAATTAAAAGCCCGAATATGATGACAAGCTTTAAGCGTATAGAAAAACGTTTTTTCATGGTATGCAGCCTCCTTCTTTTGCAATGCCATTTTCGTTGTTTTATCAAAAAGAAAAGCCGACTTGCGGCAAAACAAAACGAATTTAAATAAACTCCTACCGAATAAATCGATTACTTAGCTCTAAAACTCCATTCCTTTTTATGCGCGTTTTAACGAATGCGCTGTGCAGCGCGTTGGAAAAAAATCATCCGCAGGAAAAGCGCCTTGCTTTTTGCAAAACGCAATCTTTTTCACCGCCGATAAGCACTGTTGAACGGCGCGCGCACAAAATCCGCAGCGTAAATTGCAGTATGACAAGGATTTACGAGCATTG
>JBQNBN010000016.1:0-34027 GCA_052169915.1 Treponema sp. | reverse complement strand
GAAGAATTAAAAAGTGCAGATCAGCAGCTGCTTGATGTCGGCGAATATATCAAGGTGAATGTTAATCAGTTTTACGGCATAGAGCTTGAAGAGTTCCCTGCACAAATTGCGCAAACGGCGCTCTGGCTGATGGATCATCAGATGAATAGACTGGTCGGCAGCCGCTTCGGTCAATACTTTGCGCGTATTCCGTTGGTTAATTCTGCGTCGATTATCCAGGGCAATGCGCTCGCACTCGATTGGGATCCAATAATCCCTAAAACCAATCTTTCCTATATTCTGGGAAATCCGCCATTTTTAGGTGCGCGGGTAATGAAAAAAGAACAGTCTGCGGAGCTTGCCGCACTTTTTACCGGTGTAAAGAATGCGGGGAACCTTGACTATGTAACCGGCTGGTATAAAAAGGCTGCGGAGTATATTCAGGGGACGCAGATTGAATGCGCCTTTGTTTCTACCAATTCTATTTGTCAGGGGCAGCAGGTTCCGATTTTATGGCCTACTCTTTTTGCACGCGGGGTGCATATCAATTTTGCACACCAGACGTTCAAGTGGTCGAATGAGGCGCGGGGCAATGCGGCGGTGTACTGCATTATTGTCGGCTTCTCGCTGCGTAACCGGACTGAAAAACAGCTCTTTTTGTATGATGATATAAAAGGCGAACCGAAAGCTCAGGCGGTAAAGCGGATAAATGCCTATTTAGCCGATGCGCAAAATGTGTTTATTGATAGTAGAAGTTCCGTGCTTGATGCACAGACCAATCCGATGGTGTTTGGAAGTATGCCGAATGACGGCGGTAATTTAATTATTGAAGAAAATGAATACGCTGCATTTTTACAAAAAGAACCGGAAGCGGAACGGTATATCCGTCCGTTTTTAGGCGCAGAAGAATTTATCAATAATAAGAAACGATATTGCCTGTGGCTTTTGAATGCGGAACCGCAGCATTTAAAGAAATGTCCGCTTATTGTAGCGCGGATACAAAAAGTACGTGAGCATCGTAAGCACAGCAGCCGTGAAGCAACACGGAAACTTGCGCAAACCCCATCCCTGTTCGGTGAAATCCGCCAGCCGGAGTCCGGGCATTATTTGCTTGTGCCGCGCGTTTCCTCCGAGCGCAGGCGATATATTCCTATCGGGTTCTTAGATACATCGGTTATTGCAAGCGATTCAACGCTCATTGTTCCTCACGCAACGCTGTACGAGTTCGGTGTGCTTACTTCGCAAATGCACATGGCGTGGATGCGTACCGTATGCGGGCGGCTGGAAATGCGCTACCGTTATTCTGCACAGATTGTGTATACCAACTTCCCGTGGCCGGACGTTTCGGAAGCGCAAAAGGCGGCTATTATGCAAAAGGCTCAAGCGGTATTGGATGCGCGGGTGCAGTTTCCCGATAGCTCTCTTGCCGACTTGTATGATCCCAATACTATGCCGCCGGTTCTCACCAAAGCGCACGCCGCCCTCGATGCCGCCGTGGACAAGCTCTACCGTAAAGCAGCCTTCCCCGACGATGCCGCCCGTGTGTCGTTCTTGTTTGAGCTATACGGGAAGAAGACGGAGGGGCTGCTTGCGGGGAAACGGAAACGGGGGAAGAGGTAGAGGGGCTAATTACACACCCTTTTACTTGATACGAACTCTGCTACAATAATCTTGATAGATAAGCTAAGCGGCAAAGGTTTCTTTGCCGCTTCAAGTTTTGTAAGGTTATAAATCATCATAAGGGGCACGTAATCACAGATAGCCCCCTATGCTATGTTTACTTTATATATCTAACTAATCAGTTTTAAATTGATTTCCCTACAGCATATTGAAATAATTCAAATATCACAATTTTTTTAGATCACCGTATTCTCTGATACGGATATACATTTTTAAAATTATGATGTAAATAAGAGCCTATTGATGTTGCATTATCCAGAGCATGGTATATATGTTCTGGAACTCCAGAATATGTATACATTGTACCATTATTGAATTCAACATAGACAATCTGAGCAGCAGAATCATATCCTAACGCGGCAACATTCGATGAACTTACAGAGTGCATATCAACGCCCATAGTGTTTCTCCTCAATTAAATCTTTTATTACGCCAAAGCGAAACTAGTTTATCATAATCGCCAAGTTTTGTCTTGTAAGATTGCATCCATTTTTCAGATACTTTAGGATCGGAGCTTTTCGGTGCATCGGATAGTTTATAAAATTGTACACGAGACGGTATTTTTACCCCTTCACCCGAAATAAGACCTTCACCGGTTCGTAAACTTGGCAATAAATCTACCATTGTTTGCAATTCATCTTGCATAGCTGCGCGGATAAAGCCTCTGTCCTTTGCATTATTCATTCTCAAGGCAATAATGGTACCGCATTGACTAAGAACGGTTTCATCTAATTCTGAAGGACGTTGTGTAACAAGAGCTAGCCCTATACCGTATTTTCTCCCTTCTTTCGCAATAGTCTGTACAGTACGGGATGAAATTGAATGCTCACCGGCTTTTAGATAATTATGGGCTTCTTCTAATACGATTAATAACGGCTGTTCTTTACCACCATTTTTTAAATTTTGTCCCCAAAATAAAGCATCATATATTATTTTTAGTAATGTCCCTGAAATGGATGCCATTACTTCACTTGGAATACCAGATAGATCTAATATAGTAATAGGTTTATCGCCACCAAGCCATTCAAATAGTAAAGAATCAAGGTCCTTATGTACAGCTCCCTGCAAATTAGGGTGATACTGACCAGTATTAAAAAGAAAATGATATGTAGAATCTTTTAGCTTTAATCGTACACTATCTAAAAATCCTAAAATTCCTTTTGCAGAGTTATTCAAATAAGGTTTTCCCCCGCCAGCACTTGCAGGCTCATATTCGTTTGAAATGAGAGTTTCAGGATTACCCTTCACGCATTTTGCCGTTATTGTTTCTGGTTTTGCTCTCTCATAATATGTTTGTCGCTCAAAATCATCTAAGTCAAACCATAGCTGATGTATGCTAAAGGGAATTGGTGTATCTGCTGTTATTAATTCTTGTTGGAGAGGTATATTATTACTAATTGCCGATTTTTTCTTTGCCTCTTCAATTTTTGTTCTGAAATACTCTTTATTTTGATCACTTAAATTTCCAGAGAAGATATGTAATAATTCATTAAATGGCAACGCCCAAAAAGGTATGTATAATTCTTTTTCTCCTCTCGCTGCATCAGCTCGTATTTTATATACACAACTTTTTTCTTTTAGTACACTGTTATATTCTCCATGCGGATCTATAACAAGAATACGTGAGCTTTTAAAATCCTTATCGGCGATCGCTTTTAAAAATACGCCAACAGCATTTGATTTTCCGCTACCTGTAGAACCTAAAATTGCATAATGCCGAGAGATAAGTTTATCTAAATCAAGTTTTGCATTTAAGCTCGTAGAAAGACTGATATTACCAACCGTAATTGAATTTTTTTCATCATACCCGCCATAAATAATATCAAGATCATGTATAGTTACTAAGCATACTTTATCTCCTGTTGTGGGATACTGTGAAATTCCTCTTTCAAACTTTCTACCAGTTTGTTCTCCTATAAGTACAATATTTAAAAACTGTTGATTTTCCGATTTTATAAAGCCATTTTTATCTATATTAAAATTCTCAGGTATTGCTGATGCCCCTATTTGTGTAACAATTCCATATAAATTAGTGTATCCTAGTGGAACTTTTAAAAAAGAACCTATTTGACCTATTTTATAAACAATACCATTTATAACCAGCATATTCGATTTAACTGTATCAAGCAGGTGTACTGTAATAATAGAACCGCTTACACTTATAATTTCACCTATTTCAGTCTGTTCTTTTGTCATCACGTTTAATTCCTATTTGGTACAATAATCATAGCTGATAGAAATTTTACAAATTTTTCAAAGTTAGGCAAAATTAATTCTCCTGTTCCCATCCATTTCTGTTCTATTTCGATCTTATACTTATCTTCTTGATCGGTATGAGCATCTTCATCAAAATAAGTATCAATATTTATAGAATCTTCTTTATCAGGTATCCTTTGTAATCGCCACTGTCCGTATTTTCCGCCAATAACTGCATAACGTGTTGCAAATACACTGATTTTAGAATTTTCTTTGGCTAGTTTTGCAAGAGCGGAATCTTCCGTAAACCCATATCGTTTTTGTTTCTTATTCCAGATAATATCATAGTAAAGTACATAGATATGCCCAAGAGGATTGGCAGAAAGTGCTGTAATTATTCTTTCATTAATATGGTCATCACCAAATGAATAACCGCATGTAATGAGTACTGTATCAGGTTGTTTTATAAAATTACTGAATCGATCTCCTAATGCTGTATAAGGTTGTTTTCTTGACTGATCATACTTTAACGTTGAAGGATAAATCAAAATATCTTTGCTATCAGACGTTTCTCGTAATACCTGTTTTAGTGCATCATCATAATGCCAGCCTAATGAGCCGTGTAATTTCCATAGTTTTGTTTGGTTAGGCAAAAAGCCTAAATCTTCAACAGATTCGCCATGAAAAAATGGATGATAACTACCTGTAAAGCCGTCATAATACGGTAAAACTTTATGTTCAAAAGCTATTTCAAATAAATAATCATAGTTTGTTGTAAATACTTCTACTGATGTTTTTCGATCGAATTTTTTAATCCATTCTGCAAAATCCGCATGGATCAATCGCGCCGGATCAATATCAGTTATATTAACTTGATTATGAATTTCCTTTTTAATGCCAGATATCAAATTCGTTAAATCTTGTCTATTTAAATTATTTAAGCGGCTGTTCCCAATAATCTGACGTTTTAATTCCAGATTGGATAGCAGTGTTTCCACAGTATATACTTTATTTTCTGTTTCAATTTCTGTACGTATTTCAGCAAAAGCATCTTTGTATTGGCTTAACTTACTTTCAATAATGGCTGTTAATTCTTTGATTCCTGCTATATATGAAGCATTAGTATTAGGATTTTTTACTAATGATGTTCCTGCACCAAATAAAAAACCGATTCGCTTTTTGTCAGAAGATAAAAGTTGCTGTAAATTTTTGATATATTCAGAAGGATCATGGTAAATCATGTGTTTTATTATAGTATGTATGTTTATAATATACAATACTATAATATATTAATATCATAAATTGTTTTATCATGATAATTTACTGTAACAGTAATCGATACCACTATCCGTTGCATATAGATGGCATTGGACATCTTTCTGTAAAATCGATGATTGCTATATTGTTTGCAGGCTGCATTTATCTTGCTGCAACTATTATTTCATCTTCTTAATCTCTTCAAACAATTTATGCACATTACAGAACGAAGCGGATTGTCTTCATCATTTTTATTTCTTTCTTCCAACTTATAACTATGTTCCAATGCTGTTTCGTGCAGTGCTTTTCAGATTAGAATATAGTGAATGCATTGATTTTTTATATTCAGGTAAATATGTTTTCAACTCTTTTATCAGAGCGTCTTGGTCTATGTAATATTTTTTAGGAATAACATAATGTAATAAAAACCAGATTTCAAATGCAGGCAGAGAATCTGTAATGCGGATATTCTTTTTTTCAGCTTGCCGTTTTAGCTTTTCCAGCTTTTCATACGGTGTTGTTTTGGAAATAGTATCACAATCAAATACACACCAAATGCAGTCATATACTTTTGTTTTCTCTTCAACAAATGCTGTCTTAAAAATGCTTTCAATCGAACTGCACTTTGCCTGTTTCGGAATAACTGTTATACCGGCAATTCGTTCAACGGCTTTCATTTAAGAAAAGCAATTTAGCTCCGTAGTTCCTTCAACAACAATCAAAACCGTTGTATTACTTTGTCTTTTCCGCACTTTTCTTAGCACGGAACAACTCCTTTAAGGCATTTACTTTAACAAGTGGTAATGCTCCGAATTTATCGGCATTGTACAGTTTTTTACGAGAAACCCCTTTGCGGATCCCCGTATAGTCGGTGATACTATGGTATACGCTATAGTACTTATTCGCTTTATGGCAAAACCAAACTTCATCATCTCGTAAAAGACCGAAGTCCAATAAATCTTGATCATGCGTGGTAAAAATGAGCTGCGAATATTGACCAACGTACAGGAAAAGATCGAGAAACAGCTCTATCAATTCTCGATACAATGACATTTCAAATTTATCAATGGAAATAATGTAAGAGATGAGTTTATATGTTAGTAATTGCAATAGTACGCTCAGTTCCATTATCTTTATCGTTTCCACCGATTCTTCATCAATCGATAACGTATACTCATAATTATTGTGATGATGTGTCACTTGCACATCTTGCAATGTCAATTTTCCATTGTAGTTTACTACACGTCCTTGCATTTATTGAGGAAACGGAGTCTCTAAATATTCCGTAATGGGAATAGATATAAGATTGACAAATACTGGTGTTATCTTTTACAAATATGTTTGATATAACAAAAATATGGAATTTATTCGACATTCTGACCAGCTTGCTTAGTCTCGATATACGATGACTGCTCCCCCTCTCTTCCCATTCCTTCATTATACTTCCTCAGCCCCAACCTTTCTGAACACAGTACCTCTCCAGCTCAAAATTGACGCGTTTCTAGCCCTCGTGCTTAACTGATCTTGCCGCCGCTCCTAATTCATTCCCCGCCCCCGCAAACAACATTGCTTTGAAGAAAGCGCATACAGCGGCTCGTACAAGGTTTCACGCGTATAACCAACCTCCAACCATCCTGCCGCGTAAGCTTTGCATGAAAAAAACTTGTACGTACACAAACTACGTTCCTTCTTTGAAACTCCATCCTCCTCCAGTCGCCCCGCAACGTTGCTTTGAGGAAAATCCTCTCAGCCCCCAAAACTTCACTACTTTCCGAGATTATCTACAGTCTATAAGAGTGCGGATAATCTCGTGCGGACGGAAACTCGCCATGTCATTCAAACTGCATAGCAACCGTCCGCCGTTCTTCACCCTCCGCGCCTCACATCGTAACGTCCTTGCTTCCCGACAACTTAAAGAAAATCAAAAGCGAGAGGACGGTCGTCAGCGTCAAAATGGACGCGAGCGCGGCGGCGGTGCCGTAACTTGCGCGGATAACTTCGTTGTAGATGGCGACGGACATGGTTCGCGTACGCGCGGTGTAAAGCATGACGGACGAACTTAATTCGTTGATGAGCGTTATCCAACTTAAAATCGCGCCGGAAAGGACGCCCGGCATCATCATCTGCGCGGTAATCTTAAAAAACGACTTTGCAGGCGAGTCGCCCAAACTGATGGACGCTTCTTCCATGCTCGGACTTATCTGGTACAAAATCGCCGAACTTGAGCGCAGCGTATACGCCATACGCCGGATCACGAGAGAAACGACGATAATCGCCGCCGTTCCCGACAAAATCACCGCGCCGTGATTGAACGCAATCAACAGCGTGATACCCAAAACGGAGCCGGGCACGATGTACGGGAACATCGCCGCCGTGTCGATAAGGTTCGTGAGCCACGACTTCCGCCTGACAGAAAGGTATGCGACCAGCATTCCGATTAAAATGATTATCAAAATCGCCGCAAAACCGTACACGTAGGTGTTGACAATCGAGGCGACCGCCTTTCCGAACACGCTCCGGTAACTTTCGAACGAATAGCCTTTGACGAACACCTGCAAATGCGTTTTCCGAAACGAGGTCCAGATGACCACTCACTGCGGAATGACCGAAAGACCGGCAAGCAGATAAATGTAGACGTGCATCAAAACGCCGCGGATGCCGCCCGCTTTGACCGCCTTAATCGGACGCACCGAACTCATCGTAAACGACTTGGTGTTGACGTACCATTTTTGCAGCAAAAAGAACGCCGTCGTGATAACGACCATGATCGTCGCCATGCTCGCCGCAAAGTTCGCAGAGCCGCCGCTTTCGCCCACAAATTCCGAATAAACCATCGTAGGCATGACGTTGTACCCCTCGCCGATGAGCGCGGGCGTTCCGAAGTCCGCCATGCAGTTCATAAAAACCAAAAGCGCGCCGGCAATGACCGTCGGCGTTACGAGCGGCATAATGACGGTAAAAATCTTTTTGATTCCGTGACAGCCGAGACTTTCCGCCGCCTCGCTCAACGCAACGTCGATTTTTTTAAGCGCGCCTGAAACGTACATATAAATAAACGGATAGAGTTTGAGCGAAAACACGAGCAGCATCCCCGGAAAGCCGTAAATCGACGGCAGCGTAATGCCGAGCGTATTTTTGAAAAACTGCGTTACCAGTCCGCTCCACCCCAGCATTAAAATCCACGAGTATGCGCCGATAAAGTTCGGGCTCATCATGGAAACGATAATCATGATTTCAAGGATTGCCTTGCCGCGGATTTTGTAAAACGACATAAAATACGCAAGCGGAAGCCCGATAAGCACCGCGAAAAACGTAACGCTGAACGTCAGCTTAAACGAATTAAAGAGCGCGGACGAATAATACTTCCGCGAAAAAAAGCGCGCGTAGTTCGCAAGCGTCCACACGTCCGTTTCCGTGTCGCGGAAGCCGTTTACAAACAGCGTAAACAGCGGATAAATCAAAAAAAGCGCAAAAATTCCAATGACGCCGACCGTGATAATCCGCCAAAAGTCGACTTTATACTGCATCTTGACCAAAACGCTCCGCTCCTTTAATCAAACTGTGTTCCATATCTTCCGTAAAAACGTTGATTTTCGCTGCGTTCGGCGTTAAGCAAAGCGCGTCGCCGGAACAGAAAACATGATCCGCGTGTCCCAAGTCCTGTGAAAATTCGATGCTCGGCTGATTTTCGACGCACATACCGGCTGGAAAGTCCAAAAAATAGTTCGTGTACTTTCCAAGGAAGGTCGATTCGGAAACCTTGCAGTGAAATCCTTTGTCGGAAGGCGCAAATTCCTCCGGTCGAATGGAAACGACGACTTTCTGCCCGTCCTGCACGGAGCCGGAAAGATTTGTCATCGGGATTTCGTAGCCGTCGGCAAAGACGATTGAAACGCCCACCCCCTTTTTGACCGTGCCGTAAAACAAATTGGAATGCCCGATGAACGTGGAAACGAAAGCGTTGTACGGGCGCGCGTAAATCTCCTGCGGCGTGCCGATTTGCTGAATGTGCCCGTCCTTCATGACGGCAATGCGGTCGGAGACGGCAAGCGCCTCCTCTTGGTCATGCGTAACGTAGACTGTCGTAATGCCGATTTGCTTTTGCACCTCGCGGATTGCGCTCCGCATTTCTATGCGGAGTTTTGCGTCGAGATTTGAAAGCGGCTCGTCCATCAGCAAAACCTGCGGATGAATGACGATGGCGCGGGCAAGGGCGACGCGCTGCTGCTGACCGCCGGACAAGCGCTCGGGCAAGCGGTCTTGGTATTCGGCGATTTTGACGGCGTCCAAAACCTTATCGACTCGGTTTTTGATTTCGTCTGCCGGAAGTTTCCGGATTTTCAAACCGTATTCGACGTTTTTTCGCACTGTCAAATGCGGAAAGACCGCGTAACTTTGGAACACCATACCGATGTTCCGCTTATGTGCCGGAATGTCGTTGATAACGTTCGAGTCGAACGCAATTGTGCCGCCCTCGATACTGTTGAATCCGGCAATCATACGCAAAAGCGTCGTTTTTCCGCAGCCGGACGGTCCTAAAAGCGTAAAAAACTCCCCGTTTTTGATTTTCGCCGACAAATCGGGAATAATCGGATTATCGGGATTGTCGCTGTACGCTTTTTTTACATGATCAATAGTAATTGATACGCTCATAAAAACTCCTTTTTTAAGGGAATATCCCTTAAAATCCTGTTATTTAGGAAGAGGGGAACACCCCCGTCAGGGCGGAGGTTTTCCCCTCTCCCTAAGACCCTCTCCCCTTTCCTCGCGCTGCTTAGGGCTCCGCCCTAAGAACCCGGATTTTTTGAGGAAGATAGAACGGTTTGTACGCTTGCAAGTTTCGTTTCCGTAAAATTGGACACGGGTCACCAAGTCGTTTATCCGCAACACGTCCCCTATGCACTCGCTGGCAAGTTTTGCGGTAAGCAAAACTTGTGGCAGGCGTAGAACCGTTTTATCTTTCATGACTCAGCCCAGCCGCCTGCCGCGCCTGCCGCCGCACTTATTCCGTGAAAATATCCTTAAACTTGCCGATCCATTCGGATTTGTGGGCGGAGGAATATGCTTCGTCGTCTTCGATAACGCGGAGACTGGACATCGGCGGAATGGTATCCGACGGCGGAATATCGTTCCGGATTGCCCGCCTGAACTGCGTTCCGTTCATGAACGTCTGCACTTCCTTGCTCGTAAGCCAGTCGACAAAGGCTTGAGCATTCTTTTCGTTCGGGCAGTCCTTGATGATGTACACGCCGTCGCCGCGGAAAATAACGCCTTCTTCCATATAAACGACTTCAACCGGCGCGCCCGCCGCAACGTATTGCAGAGCAGCCTGCTCAAACGTCAGTCCTACCGCATATTCGCCGTCGGCAACGCCCTTGTACACGGCGGACGAGCCGCCTAAAAGTTTTCCGTCAAGTTGCTTTGCAAACTTCCGTACAAAGTCCCAGCCGTTATCGGGAGCGCCTCCGCCCATCGCATAGAGCATGTTGACGATGTGCTCAAACGACGTGGACGCCGCCTGCGGGTCGGCAAACGCGATTTTTCCTTTGAGCGCAGGATTGAGCAAGTCGGCATAGCCCTTGATTTTGATGTCGCCGATGAGATTCTTGTTAATCATGATGATTTCAGGAATCGTGTTGAAGCGCGTCAAATTGCCTTCAACATTTTTATACTGCGGATAAAACGCGTCCTCGTTGGCGCACGTGTAGTCGGCAAAAAAGCGCGCCTTGTCCTTGACCAGCCCGATGGTTCCCGCCCAAAGAATGTCCGCCTGCGGAGAGGCAGCTTCCGTTTCAATGCGCTTGAGCGCGTCGCCGGTGCCCATCGCAAGGCATTCGGTTTTAATGCCCGTGTCCGCCTCGAACTTTGAGAGCATCGACGTAATCATCGCCTGCGGAAGAGGACTGTAAATAATCACCTCGTTGCCGGCGGAGCCTTTATGCCCGGCCGCCTTTTTCGCGCAGCCGGTAAAATCGACTGTCAAAAGCGCCGCCGCAAAAATCACAAAAATCTTTTTCATTGCATACTCCTCATTTATAAAATGTATTTTCATCGTCACTCGCTCCGCACTTGTTTTCTTCCATATATATATATATATATATATATATATACGCTCCAGATAACGAATGCAGCCAGAAAAACCGGAGATAGGTTGCCAAGTCGTTTATCTGCAACACGCCCTAAATACACTCCGCTGGCAAGTTTTGCGGTAAGCAAAACTTGGGGCAGGCGTAGAACCGTTTTATCTTTCATGACTCAGCCCAGCCGCCTGCCGCCGCCCGCCGATTATTGAGTAAAAATATCCTTAAACTTCGTAATCCATTCGGCTTTGTGGGCGGAAGAATAGGATTCGTCGTCTTCAATCACGTTTATCGAGTCCATCGCCGCCATCGCGTCGGTCGCCGGGACGTCGGTGCGGATAGTCCTCCGGTACTGCGTGCTGTTCATGAGCGTTTGAATATCCTTACTCGTGAGCCAGTCGACAAACTTTTGCGCGTTCTTTTCGTTCGGGCAGTTTTTGATAATGTACACGCCGTCGCCGCGGAAAATAACGCCCTCTTTCATGTAAACGGCTTCAACCGGCGCGCCCGCGCCCACGTACTGCGCCGCGCCCTGCTCAAAGGTGAGCCCGACCGTGTATTCGCCGTCGGCAACGCCCTTGTACACGGCGGACGAACCGCCTAAAAGTTTTCCGTCCAACTGCTTGGCAAAGCGGCGCATAAAGTCCCAGCCGTCGTCGGGATTGCCTCCCCCCATCGCATAGAGAATATTTACGATGTGCTCGAACGACGAAGAAGAGGCCTGCGGGGCTGCGAACGCGATTTTTCCTTTGAGCGCGGGGTTGAGCAAGTCCTCGTAGCCTTCGATTTTGATATCGCCGACGAGGTTTTTGTTGACCATCAATACCGACGGAATTGTGTCAAAGCGCGTCAAGTTGCCTTCCGTGTTTTTATATTGCGCGTAAAACGCATCCTCGTTGGCGCACGCGTAGTCGGCAAAAAACTTGGCTTTGCTTTTGACCGTGCCGATGGTGCCCGACCACAAAATATCCGCCTGCGGAGAAGCGGCTTCCGTTTCAATGCGCTTTAAAGCGTCGCCCGTGCCCATCGCAAGGCACTCCGTTTTGATGCCCGTGTCCTTTTCAAAGACCGCAAGCATCGACGTAATCATCGATTCTGTAAGCGGACTGTAAATAATGAGCGAACCTTCGCCGCTGCCGTCTGTTTGCGCGCCCTTTTTTGCGCACCCGCCCATGCCGACTGCAAAAGCCGCCGCAAACGCCATCGCCGTAACAATTCTTTTCATATCATACTCCTAAAATTTGTAAAATGTATTTTCATCGTCCATCCGTTCCACACTTGCTTTCTTCTATTTACATGTACTCCGAATAGCAAATGCAGTCCGCATGTCCCCGCCCGCAAGTTTTGCCTCTGTACAACTGGAGATGGGATGCCAAAATACTGCTAGCAAGTTTTGCCGTTGGCAAAACTTGAGGCAGGCGTTGACCAGTTCCATCTTTCAAACGGCATCTCAGCCGCCTGCCCGCGCCCGCCGCTACTGAGTAAAAATATCCTTAAACTTACTTATCCATTCGGCTTTGTGGGCGGAAGAATAGGATTCGTCGTCGGTGATAACATTAATATTTTCCATGCCCGCCATGTACGACGGAGAAGGAACGTCCGTTCTGACGGTGCGCCTGTTTTGCGTTTCGCCCATCAGTTTTTGAATCTCCTTGCTGGTAAGCCAATCGACGAATGCGCGTGCGCTTTCTTGGTGCGGGCAGTTTTTGATGATGTAAACGCCGTCGCAGCGGAAAATAACGCCTTCGTTCATGTATGCAATTTCTACCGGAGCGCCCGCGATAACGTACTGCACCGCGCCCTGCTCGAATGTCAGTCCGACCGTGTATTCTCCGTCAGCAACGCCCTTGTACACGGCGGACGATCCGCCCAAGAGTTTTCCGTCCAACTGCTTCGTCAATTTCCGCACATAGTCCCAGCCGTTGTCGGGATTGCCTTCGCCCATCGCGTAGAGCATATTCACCAGATGTTCAAACGACGAAGATGAAACTTGCGGGTCGGCAAATGCGATTTTTCCTTTGAGCGCGGGATTGAGCAAGTCGGCATAACTGTTGACTTTTATGTCCCCGATGAGATTTTTGTTTATCATAATGACCGACGGAATCGTACCGAAGCGCGTAAGATTTCCTTCCTCATTTTTGCAGTTGTCAAAAAAAGCAGCGTCGTTTTCCGACGTGTAGTCTTCAAAAAACTGCGCCTTTCCCTTGACCGTACTGATCGAGCCGTCCCAGAGAATATCCGCCTGCGGATTCGCCTCTTCCGTTTCGATGCGTTTAAGCGCATCTCCCGTGCCCATCGCAAGATACTCAACTTGAATCCCTGTGTCTTTTTCAAAGAGCGCGCTCATCGTCGTTATCATCGACTCCGTAAACGGACTGTAAATGACGAGCGTTTTTTTGCCGCCGTCTGCGTCTGTTTGCGCGCCTTTTTTTGCGCATCCGCCCATACCGACTGCAAAAGCCGCCGCAAACGCCGTCGCCGTAACAATCTTTTTCATATCATACCTCCGTAATGGGGACTTTTTTAAGCATACTTTGCATTCCGCCTAAAAAATTACCCCTGTTCAAAAACTTTTGTTCTCGAACAAGGGTATTATAAAACGTGAATTTTTAAGTCCGCAATCCGAAATTATGACTTAATATCCGAAATAATGAACCAATTAAAAATGAGGAATGAAAAACTACGAATGAAGAATGCGCAGCGTTAAGTCGTAAGGCGGGGGAGGTGCAAAATCATCGGTTCTTTTAGATTTAAAAGTTTTATCAGCCGGATTTTATGCTCTTGCTTTGCAGTCCCGTTTTGCAGCGTGATAGTTAAAACTGCGTTCCCGAACTCGTCGGCAAGCGGTTTGCCGTAAACGGCTGAAAGCAAGTCCAGATAGTCGGCATCGCTCATATTTTCGCCCGTAAATACCGGCGCCATAAACAAATCGATATACGACTGAAACTCATTCGGAAGTTCTGCGTACAAGGCGCCAAGCGTCTGCGGCGTCAAAGAAAGCGTAACGCCGTCCGTTTTGCGGTTTGCAGCGATTTTTGCTTTTGAAACGGCGTCGCCGGCATCCTTAGACAGTTCCGCCGCAAGATACAGCCGCTCTTTTTCCGGCACCGCAACTTTTATCTTCGATAATTTTGCAAGCGTGAGCGCCTCTTTTATCTTTGCTTCATCGAATAGTACGCCGCCGCCAGAAATAGTCGTTATCGCCGCCATCAACTCTTTGCCGCACACTGCAGAATATTCAAAAGCAAGGCTTAAGCCCTCGGCGTCTTTTACAAGCAGCGTGCTATTGCAGGAAACAAGAAAAAACGCCGCCGCCGTGCATATAATAGAAATCTTTTTCATCGTCATAGGTGCGGATGTTACACATATTTATACCGACTGTGCAAGCGGAGAAGGGAAAATCATTGTATGCCAGTCGTCGTTATATTTTTTAGCGTCATTCTATTTATTCTAGTGAAAAGTATTTTAATTTTTGAAAAAGTTTTCACTTCTAATGAAAACTTTATTGTATTAAAAAAAAAGTTTTCATTAGATTAACAATATGATAAGTCGGGAATGCTATATAAAACACGTTCGTTATTTTTATGAAAGCGATCTGATAAAACTTATTACCGGAATCAGACGCTCTGGAAAGTCCGTTGTGCTGGAACAAATAAAAGCTGAACTTGCCGCGCAGGGAAAACCGGTCATTCACTTAAACTTTGAAGACCGCGCAGTGTCATCGAAAATTGCCGATGATATTGCACTTGTGCGTTATATCGAAAACCAAACAAGTTCCGAGCCGGATAAAAAATGGTATATCTTCCTTGATGAAATCCAAACCGTCAAAAACTGGAATTTTGCCTGCAAAACGCTCCGGCTAAAAAATCTTTCCGTGTTCATTACCGGCTCCAATTCAAAATTGCTGTCCAAAGAGTTTACAAAGGAATTAAGCGGACGGTACGCGGCGTTTACCATTCGTCCTTTTGTCTATAAAGAAATTTGCGAATACGCGCGAGAGCTGGAGCGTGAAGTCTCTATAAGCGATTATTTGGTCTACGGCGGTTTCCCGAAGCGGCTGGAGTTTTTTGAAACGGACGCCATGCTCCGGTATTTGAATGATTTGGATGAGACAATCGTCGTAAACGATATTATAAACCGCTATAAAATCCGTAAAGAAAGCATTTTCAAAAAGTTGACGGACTTTGTGTTGGTGTCAAACGCGCGGATTTTCAGTTCTCATTCGCTTCATAATTATTTGAAAGCGCAGAAAATAGAGTGTTCGGTTAACACGGTGATGAAATATCTTGATTATCTTGAGGAAGCGTACGTTATCAAAAAAATTCCGCAATATTCCGTAATAGAAAAGAAGCATCTGGACTTTTATATGAAGCTTTATAACGAGGATGTGATATTTAATTCGCTCCGCCAGAGCGGCAGGCGGTTCGACTTGACGCATAATCTTGAGAATATTGTGTATAACGAACTTGTTTTTATGGGGTACGAATTGAACGTGTACAACGTAAACGGCAGGGAAATTGATTTCCTTGCGATGAAAGACGGCAAGGAATTTTTAGTGCAGGTCGCCTACAGCGTTGCTGAAGACGCCGCCTATGAGCGCGAGTTTGCTCCGTTTGCCGCCGTCGATAATTTGCGCAAAAAGATTTTAATCACAAACGACGACATTGATTTTTCTTCAAGCACGGTACAGCATATTAAACTTTCCAACTTTTTAATGATGGAAGATTTGGGATGAGCGGGGCGCGGCAGACTGTATAAACTGCTTTTACACGTGTAACTGGAGCTGCAGTCCGGTATTAGCAAAACTGCGGGAACCGTGTTTTGTTGGGCGGATAAAACGCTGGCAGTGGAAACAGAGTTTGATGATTTAATGCAGTTGTCGACTGCTCAAGTTTGCCGTGCAGTAAACTTGGGATAAATGTAGTTTTTGAAAGAGACGAGATTTAAGAGACGGGAGATTTTATGCATAAGCGATTTGCAGTTATCGGTATCCAAATTATCGTAGAATGAGGTGAATTTTTTTAAGAATGGAAAATGTCCGTAACGTTTTTTACTTGTAACACTGCGTACCGCATTGCGCTTGCTCCCGGCGTGCTTTCAGTCTCGTTCTGCGACAAGCGATTTTACTTCATTCGTTCATCACTGCCGTTTTCTTTGGAATCAAGTCCATTCACCATTCCTTTATAAACCGTTTTTGCAGTTTGGTGTATTTGTAACCGCAGCGTTCATAAAACAAGTGGGCTTCAGTCCGCTGTTCGCTTGAGTTCAAGCGGATAAAACGGCAGTTCCGCGCAGCCGCTTCGTTTTCTACGGCTTGCAGCAGTCGTTTTCCGATTCCCATCCGCCGACAGCCGGAAAGGACTGCCAATCCCCAAATATTGAAGCCTGACTCGTTGTACAAAAGGTCGCACGATTCTGCATGAATAAAACCGACGACACGGTGCGTTTCTTCATTTATCACCATCCATGACGAATGAACCTCGTCTTCCCCAGACCAAGCAATGTTTCCAGTGACGTAGGACGCGTTTATCATCAGTCGTGACGAATAAAACACGTCTTCCCCAGTCCGAAAGCTCCCTCGCGTACCATTCTACGCACGTTTTGCCCGTAAGCAAAACGTGGGCAGGCGGTGGTCCGGTAAGTCGTTCACACTCCGTCCTCTGCCGCCTGCCGTTTTATAACCGAGCGCATATTCGCTTATATCCCGAACAGCCTTTGCGTCCGTCAGCCGTATATTCCGTATCATGAATTCCTCCGTTTTTAGCGTCCACAATCTCTGCTGTCTTCTATCGTCCTTACGCAAAACCTCTCCGCCTCCAAACAACATTCTCCCCAAATTTGCGCCCAGCAAACTTGAGCGGGCGGTAACTACGTTATATCTTCAAACCCCCGTTCTTTGCCGCCCGCGGTCATCCTCCGCCTGCCGACATAACGAAAGCAGCCCCTGCACCTCCGCGCCGGAAAGTTCGCGGAAGGAGCCGCTTTTCATGCCGCCGATGGTGATATTCCCAATGCGGACGCGGGTCAGCTTCTTTATCGCCGCGCCCTCGCTTTGGAACACGTTGCGGATTTCGCGGTTTTTTCCTTCTATTAATACGATTTTCATGCGGCGCGCGTTGAGTTCTTCTGCGCGGCGGCACTTGTAAAACACTCCGTCAACGCGCACGCCTTTTTCAAACCGTTCGGCAAGCCCGCGCGGAAGATTTAAACTCGTGTCGACTATGTATTCTTTTTCAAGTTCGGCGGACGGGTGCGAAAGAATGCGCGCAAATTCCCCGTCGTTCGTAAACAGAATGAGCCCCTGACTGAACATATCCAGTCGCCCTACGTTGTAAAGCCGCTCGGAATAAGCGCCTTTAAGCAAATCCGCCGCAACGGGACGCCCTTTTTCGTCGGAAAGCGAACACACGTAGCCGGAAGGCTTATTCAGCAGGATGTAGCGTTTTTTCTCTTCGATAAAAACTTTTTTCCCGTCGACTCGTACCTCGTCCCCTGAGAAAACTTTTGTTCCCGCCTCCGTAATGACGTGCCCGTTCACGCTCACGCTGCCTGCGGCAATCAGTTTTTCACTTGCGCGCCGGCTGGCGACGCCGCAATGCGCAAGATAGACTTGAAGCCGCATCGGAAATTCGCTATCGCGCAAGTTCGAACCTCTCTTCTTCGTTGTCGTCAAGGCGCGGCAAGTCTGCAATCGTATTCAGTCGAAAGAATTTGAGGAATTCCTTTGTCGTTCCGAATTGAATAGGACGCCCCGGCACATCCTTCCGCCCCACTTCTTTAATAAAATTGCGTTCGCTCAGCAGGCGGATCATATTATCCGCGCTCACGCCGCGTATCGCTTCGATTTCCCCGCGCG
Source organism: Treponema sp. (assembly GCA_052169915.1). GTDB lineage: Bacteria > Spirochaetota > Spirochaetia > Treponematales > Treponemataceae > Treponema_D. The sequence goes on along the minus strand of JBQNBN010000016.1, from coordinate 15,979 downwards.
TTATCGGCTGCGAGTACGCGATAATGGAAAGCGTCTCCATCGCCGAACGCGAAAGTCTGCCGCTGTTTTTCTCTCCGTACCGCTCGCGAAGGACGTTCCAGAATTCCTTTTTGGGCATGAGACACCAGCCGCCCGTAATCATTCCGAGTTCAATGCCGGAATTTTCAGAACCGTATTTTTCCTTTAAGTTTTCCAAACACACGCGCACCACTTCTTCCGAAAGTTCCGCCGCGTTTGAAATCGCCTTTTCCGACACCGGCTCGCTTTCCAAAAAAAGCACCGTCTCCACAAGCGCCGTTTCCTTTTCCAATTCCATGTTCATGGCGGGAGTATAGTGAAAAATCGCGGAGTTGTCTGACAGTTTTCAAATGAGGGATGCATAGTTCATAATGCGCAATTACGAATTACGAATTACGAATTACGCATTGCTCTTGCCCACCGCGCGCCGCCGGACTATTATCCCCCTCATGAGTGAACGAAGTTTTTTTGACGTGCGGTTTTCTGAAAGTAATGAAAAATGGAGCGCGGGGACAAAGCGGTTAAAGCAGATTTACGCGCGCAACAACGATATCCGCTCGGAGTTTGAGCGCGATTATACGCGGCTTTTGCATTCGCTTGCCTTCAGGCGGCTCAAGCACAAGACGCAGGTTTTTTTTGCGCCGCACAACGACCATATCTGCACGCGCATGGAGCACGTCCTCCACGTTGAAAGCGTTGCGACGACGATTGCGCGCGAGTTGGGCTTAAACGAAAAACTTGCCGCCGCCATTGCAATCGGACACGACATCGGGCACGCGCCGTTCGGGCATCACGGGGAAAACTGCCTCAACGAGATTTTGGAATCGGAGGAAGGCGGCGGCGCGCCCAAAAAGTTTTGGCATGAGCGCAACAGTCTTTTTTTTGCCGACTACATAGAAACGCTCTCCGACCCCGACGGCACCAGTCAGCCCTTGAATTTGACTTATGCAGTCCGCGACGGGCTTATCTGCCACTGCGGAGAAATCGATCAGCAGGGAGTAAAACCGCGCGAAACGGCAATCGATTTGTATTCGATAAAGCGACCCGGGATAATCCAGCCGTTTACGTGGGAAGGCTGCGTCGTCAAAGTTGCGGATAAAATCGCGTATCTGGGGCGCGACATCGAAGACGCGCGGCAGTATCACATTCTCGATATGAGCGCGTACCGTCGAATGCGCGAACTTGTCGCAGAGACGCTGGGACTTAAAAACGGCAAAGCGTCCCACGCGCTTAGGAGCGGCAAGGCAGTCAACACGACTGTTTTGATAAACGACTTGATTGTCGACCTTTGCCGTCAAAGTTCGCCGGAAAAAGGACTGTGCTTCAGTCCTGAATATTTTAAATTCATCGTGGAATTAAAGCGTTTTAATCTTGCGCATATTTACAATCACTGGCGGCTTAAAGAATTCCAGCATTACGCGACGAATATTTTACAGACGATATTCCGCACGTTGATGCGCGCCCAACTGTACGCTGAAAACGGACGGCTTTCGCAGGCTTTGCGTCATTATCCGGAGTTGTGCCGCACGTTTGAAGACTGGCTTGTCCGGTACTCGCACTATATGCCGCAGTCAGGCAGGGGAAGAATCGACCGCAGGCGCATTATGCGCGTCAATACGGAAAAAGTTTTTAGCGTTGAAGACCCCGCTTCCTACCGGAAGTGCGTCATCGAGTATATTTCCGGCATGACGGACTCGTTTGCAATCAAGATTTACGAAGAAATTATCACGTTTTAAAGGAGAGGTTGACTGGAAAAGTCCTCTGAATAAAAAAATGCTGCCGGAGTTCAAAACTCATTTTTTACGCAACGGAAACGTTCCGAAAACTTGCTGCGACGTCCAGTCCCGCCCGCACGAGTTTTTCAGCAAAATCTCGCCGTAAAATCCCGGCTGCCCGCGAGTTTTGCCGTCAGGCAAAATCTCGTGCGGACGGAAACTCCGCTCCATCATTCAAACTCTGTTCTTCGCCGTCCGCCGTTCTCTGCCGTCCGCAGGATATCTCCGAAAACGCCGGCGGCGGTAACGGCAGCTCCGGCTCCGTACCCGCGTATCGTCAGCGGAATGGGATTGTAGCGTTCCGTCGTAAAGACAAAGGCGTTTTCGCCGCCTTTTACGCCGTAAAGCGGATCGTCAAAAGCGACTTCAAGCATGCCCACGCTGCACTTTCCGTCTTTTATTGCCGCTCCCATGCGTAAAACTTTGTTTTGCTTTTTGAGCGCAGCGATTTTTTGAGCAAAGTACGAGTCGATTTGGGAAAGACGATTCATAAAGTCGTCTATGCTGCCGGAATCGTCAAAGCCGTCGGGAAAGATTTTTTCAATACGAATGTCCTCAAGTTCGAGTTCAAAACCCGCTTCGCGCGCGATGATGAGCGCTTTACGCGCAACGTCCATACCGCTTAAATCGTCGCGCGGGTCAGGCTCGGTAAACTGTTTTTCCTTCGCTTCAAGCACCGCTTGAGAAAACGGCGCGCCCTCGTCGAGCCGTCCGAAAATATAGGAAAGCGAGCCTGACATAATGCCCGTAAAACCCGTGAGATGATCGCCGCTTTTAAAAAGATTTTGCAGCGTGTCGACTATCGGAAGTCCCGCGCCGACGTTCGCTTCGTATAAAAAGCGGCGGCTCATTTTGTTTGCGGTACGCCGGATTTCGCGGTAAAAGTCCATTTTCATGGAATTTGCGCGCTTGTTCGGCGTCGCAATCGACATTCCCGCGTTCAAGATGTCAAGGTAGCGTTCCGGTAAGTCGTAGGACGCCGTGCAGTCGACAAACACGGGATTGAGCGGCTTGTGCTCTTTGACGAACGCGATAACGTCGTCCACGCTTGCCTTTAATTCCGACTTTTCTAACGTCCTCCGCCAGCCGTTTAAGTCCAGTCCCTCAGGATTTAAAATCATACCGCGCCGTGCCGTCGCAATGGCAATCACTTTGACGTCGATGTTCTGCGATAAGAGTTTCGACTTTTGCGCCGCGATTTGATCGAGCAGGGCGCTTCCGATGGCTCCCGCGCCGAATGCAAAAACTTCGACTGTTTGCGCCGCGTTGAAGAAAAAGCGGTGCGTAACGCGCACTGCCGCATCTCCGTACCCGCCTTCGATGACGCAGGAAATGCAGCGTTCCGACGAGCCTTGCGCGATGGCAAGCACGTTTATGCTGCGCGAGGAAATTGCGTCAAGGAATTTTGCCGCAACGCCGCGGTTTGACACCATGCCGTCGCCGACAACGGAAACGATCGCGCAGCCACGCTTTACTTCAATCGGATTTATTACGCCGCTTCGTATTTCAAGGGCGAGGGCGCCGCTTAAAACGTCGTTCACGAGTGCCGCTTCGCTGTCTTTGACGCAAAACGAGATGGTAAATTCCGAAGACGACTGCGTTATAAGCACGACTGAAATGCCCGCTTGGGAGACCGAGGCAAAAATGCGGCTTGCCATGCCGGAATGCCCGCGCATTCCCGTGCCGCCGACGCTGACCATCGCGACGTTTTTTAAGCAGGAAATGCCGCATACCGCCCCGTCTCGGCTTTGGGTAAAGGGGCCTTTTCCAATCCGCGTGCCGCGCGCGGCGGGGTTGTGGCTGTTGAGACTCCACGCTTCAATTCCCTTTGCCGCAAGGGGCGCGAGCGTTTTGGGATGCAGCACTTTTGAGCCGAAAAAGGCAAGTTCCATCGCTTCGTCATAACTCATATCGTCGACTAAAATCGCGTCTTTTACGATGCGCGGGTCTGCCGTGTACAGGCCGTCGACGTCCGTCCAAAACTCAACGCGCTCGGCGCCGAGGCAAAAACCGATAATCGCCGCTGAAAAGTCCGAACCGTTGCGCCCCAAAAGTCCGGGGACAGGAGAGGCGCCGCTTCCGCCCGTCCACGAGCAGACAAAGCCCGGAAAAATCAATATGCGCGTCTGCAAAGGATTTTCTCCGTCTCGGTGACGTCGTAAGGCTTCCGCGCTCCGTTCGTAGTCGGGATCTCCTTCTTTTTGCTTTCCCGTCGTAAAAATGAATTGGCGCGAGTCCAAAAGGAGGACGCTTTGCTTTTTTGCAAGCAGCACCGCTTCCAAAATCGGGTTTGCTAAAAGTTCGCCCATGCCCATGACGCGGCAGGAAACGGTGTCGGGGCACTCGCCGAACGCGCGCACGCCTGAAAGCAGTTTTTCGTATTCTAAAAAGAGCGGTTCAAGTTTTCCCATCACCGAATCCGCATTGAATCCTTCAAGTTTCGACTGGAGAACGCGGCATCTATCCGAATGCGTTTTGCGGATTTCCTGCACAAACGAATCCGGCTCAGCCCCTTCTATGCACTCGTCAATGCTGTCCTGTAGTCTGTTTGAAACGCCGCCGACCGCCGACGCGATAACGCTCAAGCGTTTTTCCTTTGCGCGCTTTTCAATAATCTCTGCCGACGCGAGAATGCGGTCAGCGTTCCCCATCGATGTCCCGCCGAATTTTAATGTAAGCATAAGTTTCTCCAGAAAATGACGTTAGTTTTTGTTTTGCCCGGATTTTACACAAAACCCGCAGGATTCTCAACACGGGAGAGGGAGGAGGAGTAATGGGGAATTGGGAATGCATAATGCATAGTTACCGCCGCCGGGGACTTGCGGTTTTCCGCGGGGCGGCGTTACAGCCGCGCCGCTTCGTGTATGCAATGCCGAGTTCTGGTTAAACATCATTTCCCGCCAATTTTTCGTAAGAAAAATCGGGCAGGGCGGTAACGCCGTTATAACTTTTAAAATAAGTTTTCACCGCCCGAAAAACTTTGCTGACGGTTGTTACGTCTTTGGGCAGATAAAACGGTGTTCTGTCCGCACAAGATTTTACTTATTGCAAAATCTTGCAGAAAACGATGTTCGGCAGGCGGAAACGCCGTTTTATCTTTCAAACTCCGTCTCCACAAACTCCATTTACTGCGAGTTTTGCCGCAGGCAAAATCTCGTGCGACCGGAACACCGTTAAGTCTATCAAACCCAATTTTTTATCGGTCGCAGACTTTCATTGACTTTTATCTTCTATTATATAACTATACGGCACTCTATTCTTTTGCGAGGAACTATGATTATTACGCAGACGCCGTTCCGCATGTCGTTTTTCGGCGGCGGGACGGATTTTTCGGGATTTTACAACGAGCACGGCGGCGCGGTGATTTCGACGACGTTTGACAAGTATTGCTACGTTACGGTGCGGCACCTGCCGCGGTTTTTCGACTATAAAACACACCTTTCCTATTCGCAGAACGAGCAGGTCGACTCGAACGACGAGATCAGACATCCAGCAATCCGCAACGCGATGCAGTGGCTCGACATGCACGAAATCCGCTTGACCTATGAAAGCGACTTGCCTGCGCGGAGCGGGCTCGGCACAAGTTCGTCTTTTGCAGTCGGCATGCTCGAAGCCTTTTACGCGCTCAAAGGCCAGTACGCAGGAAAGCGCAAACTCGCCGACGACGCGATTTACCTTGAGCGAGAACTCTGCAAAGAGGCGGGCGGCATTCAAGACCAGATTGCGGCAAGTTTCGGCGGCTTCAACCGCATCAATTTTTCCAAAGACGGCTATACCGTCAATCCGATTGTCATCTCGACTGAGCGCAAGCTCGCGCTCAACGAACGGCTCATGCTTTTTTTCACCGGATTTTCGCGGTTTTCCTCCGACATTCAAAAAGAGACGGAAAAGTCGATGAAGGACAAAACTGCCGAACTTATCAAAATGTACGACTTGGTTGACGCTGCGGAAAAGATTTTGACCGACAAAAACGCCAATCTCGACGAATTCGGCATGCTTCTCGACTACTCGTGGAAGTGTAAGCGCGGCATTTCGTCCGGAATCAGCACATCGTCAATCGACGAACAATATGAGTACGCGATGAAAGCGGGCGCGCTCGGCGGAAAACTCTTAGGAGCCGGCGGCGGCGGATTTTTGCTCTTTTACGTTCCGCCTGAAAAACAAGCCGCCGTCAAAGCCGCGCTCAAAAATCAACTCTACGTTCCCTTCCAGTTTGAAAACGAGGGCACAAAGATTATTTTTTACAATCCGGAAAACTACGAAGGGTGATGGGGAATTTGTAATTCTTACTGCGTAATCCGCAATTTACAAATTGCCTCCCAACTATGCATTCCGCAGCTTCATCTCCTTACAAGTTTCCCTCGCAAACTTGCAGCGGGCGGCAGCGCATCTTCCGTTTTTCAAGCCTATCTTTCCTCTGCCCGCGATTGCTTATTCTCCCTCCCCTTGCTATAATCTTCTGAATGACTACGTAATGCGCCGGACGTGCGACGCGGATGCGGGCAGGTGGCGTTTGCGAAAACGAGAGGTTTGCCGTGTTTAATTCTTTCTATATACGTAAGGGTAGCGAAGTTTTGCGGGCGGCGTTGTCCGCCGTTGTTTTGCTTTTTGCGGCGGGCGCAGGGGCGACTGACTACACGTGGTCGGGCACGACCGCCGTGTGGGATACGATGACAAACTGGACGCCAAACGGCACCCCGACCGCAAGCGACAAAGTCACGATCCCCTCTAGCGCAACAGTAAATCCCACCATATCCACCGCCGTAACGGTCGGCGAGTTATCCATTGAAAACACAAAAACGCTGACGATTGCATCCGGCGGCAGTCTGACCGTTGACAATAGCGGCGGCTTGACCGGCGGCGTAACCGTCGCGTTGAGCGGCGCTTTAACCGTCGCGGCAAGCGGCAGCGTTACGGCGGACACAATCGACTGCAAAGGCGCGCTCTCCACCGCCGGCAACATCACCGTAAAAGAAAAATACGAAGGCGCGGGCGGAACTTTTACGGCGTCCGGCACGACGGCGGTTATAAAGTTTGCAGGCACCGCAGACCTTTCCCAAACAACCTTTACGCACGGCAACCGCCCCGTCTCGTTTGAGGCCGCGGGCGCGTCCAAGCTCATAATCAACTCCACTACGGGAACGACTTTTGATAAATTGGAGGTAAGCAGCGCCGTTACGAGTTTCACCGTTGAAGATTCCGACAAAACCTTGACAGTCGATAAACTGGAATTAAATTGCGGCATTACGAACATCAAAGTCCCCGTCAAAGCGACGACGCACATAAAACACGAAGGCTCAAGTCTGCTCACCATCAAAAAAATCGAATCGGGGACGGGCACGTTTGAAGATTCCAGTTCCGCGGGCGCGACTGTACAAGATACTGCCGACGTGCAGAACGTCAAATTGACTGGAAGCGGAAGCCCGCTTGTCTTTGTTTTTACAAAAGCTCTTACCGTTGCGGATAAGTTCGAACACTCCGGCAACGGCTCCGTAACTTTCAGCGAGGACGCGACGATAAAAGAAATCGCGCACACAAGCGGCGGCAATCTGACGTTTTCAAAAAAGTTGACGGTCAGCGATAAGCTCACGCATTCGGGGGCGGGGACGGTGAGCGTTACGGGGGACGCGTCCATCAAGGAGATTGCGCACTCGGGGACGGGCGCGCTCACGTTTGCCAAACTCGAGGTTCAGGACAAGTATGCCGACTCAGGTTCGGCGGGAACGTTGACGGTGAGCGGTGCGGCAAACATAAAAAATTTGACGCACGCAAGCTCAAGCGCGCTCACATTCCAGTCGTTGACGGTTTTGGAGACGCTTGACGACACAAGCGCGATGGGCGCGGTAACGATAAGCGACGAGGCGACGATAAAGAAGCTGCATCATAAGGGAAACTGCACTCTCACTTTTGCAAAAAAGGCGACTGTACAAGAGGAGTTTAAAGACGAGACGACCAGCGGCGCGCTCAGTTTCAACGGCGGCGCGGATTTTCAGTCTGATACCAATGAACCGCATTTCCAGTCGATGAATAAACTGACGCTCAGAGGCGAATGCAAATTTGCCGGCGGCTTTAAGCGGAGCGGGGGAGAGACGGACTTAGGTAAGGACACCGCAACGTCAACGGACGGCAAGCTTACGACTGTCGCCATGAACAAAGACGTTACGTTTGAAGGGACGGGCGCAAAGTTTACCGCGATAGACGCCAAGTGTTCCGTACAGGCGGGAAGCGGCGCGTGTAAGTTCGGCGATACGGTTACGGCGACCGGCAGCAACTATTTGACAGTCGAGACGACGGGAACGGCGAAGTTTGAAAAGAGCGTTGCGGACGACTCGAACATCACGATTAAAGGCAACGCGGAATTTTTGGATAAGAATACGTTTATGTCGCTCAACATCGACAATTCCGACATTATGGCACCGACGAGCGTTAAGTTTAAAGACGGCGGAATACAGAAGATTAAAAACAATTTCGGCACGTCCGCGTCGCCGGAGGTATGTTTTAAAGGCAATTCCGAGACGAACCGGCTTACGATTGAGTCCACGAACGGCAATAAGTGTAAGGTTTGTTTTGAGCCAGCGTCATCAAGTATGCTGACGGCAGGCTGCTTCCAAGACGTAACGGTGAAAAACGCTGAAAGCGTGGATTCAGGCGGCAACAAGAAAGAACTTGATTTGCAGCAAAGCGAGGCGCGCGTAAAGGACGACAATTTTAGCGAGCCGACTACGGTTGCGTGGTTTTCCTTTAAGTTTACGTGGACGGGCGCGATGAACAAAAACTGGGACACGCAGACGAACTGGAAATACACTACGGATATGACGCCTCCCAACCCCGTCTTAAAAGCCCCGCCAAAAAAAGATTCCATTTCCGATATCACGATAGACACTCAAGATAACGGGTACGACCTTGACCTTGAAAACGGTGTTGGTACGCCGGTATTGACCGACTTTAAATTAGCCTCTCTCACCGTGAACGCGGGCAAACGCATAGGATTGGGCATGTGCACGGTAGAGACGAGCGGCAAAATCACGAACAACGGCACGATAGCCCTGTACGGGACGCAGAGGACGCAGGTATTAAAGTCGACTGGAACGCCGCCTAATCAAGTTACGCACGGCAACAATTCCACTATTGAATATTGCGGCAATGCATCGGATGCACAAGACGTACTTTCAGTCGACGATATGGCATCTGTGCCGTCGGATGCGCATTACAAAAATCTGAAAGTTAAAATGACCGGCGGCAAATTGACCTTTAGGAACGCAATAACGGCGACCAGTTTTGACGCGTCTCAAAACGCCGCCGTGGCGACGATTGAACTTGACGTGAGCACGGTAACAACGACGGGCGGCGAGCAGAAATACAACGGCAAAGTGATGTTAAAAAAAAACCTCGCCCTCACCGCAAGCAAAGCGACGTTCATGGGCGAACTCGACGGCAACCACTCCCTCACCGCGGAAAACAGTGCCGCGCTTACCTTCAGCGGCAAAGTGGGAAACTCTACTGCGCTTACGACGATTATGAGCGGCACGGGCTTGACGGAGTTTGATACGACGGACGCCGTCAAGACGAGCGGCAAGCAAACCTACAATGGCAAGGTTGAACTTAAAAAAGACGCCAAAATAGAGACGACCGGCTCGGCTCAAGTCGTGTTTGAAAAAGAAGTTGACGGCGACTCAAACGGAATGGAACACTCGCTGACGATCGGCGGCATGGCGGCCGTTGAGTTTAAGGGCGCGGTCGGGCACGGGACAAAGACGCTTTCCGCGTTGACGACGGCGGGCGAAACGACGATTTTCACGGACAAAATTAAAACCAAAGGCAAGCAGGAATACGGCGGGGCGGTAACGCTCAAGTGCAACGTTAAACTTGAAACTCAGGACTCCGCGGAGATTGAGTTTAAGAGTACGGTAGATACTGCTAACACTAGTTCAGACGAGTATTGGCTGATGATAATGGGGCGTGCAAAGCCCAAGTTCAGCGGAACCGTGGGCGGCACCAAAATGCTTTCCAAGTTGACTATTATTGCAGAGTCGACAACAATCGGTAGCAGAATGACGGGAACGCTGGACATTAAAACAAGCGGCGTGCAAATGTACGCAGGCGACGTAAAAATTGAAAAAGACGTAACGCTCACGGCGACGCAAGGGACGTCCGACGATGCGGCGGTCATCTTTGTCGGGAAAATCGACGGGGCGCATTCGCTTACGATAGCGGGAACCGCGACGCAGATATTTTTAGACGACATCGGTTCAACGACGCCTCTTTCTTCCCTCACAACGGGGTCGGAAAAAACGACGCTTTATGTGCAGAATGTCAAAACGACGGGCACTCAGAACTACAAAGGAGACGTTGAACTCCAAGACGACGTTTCGCTTTCTGCGAACTCAAGTACGATAACGTTTGAGAAAAAAGTGGACGGTTCGCATTCGCTCACGATAGAGGGCGCGGCAAGCCAGACCTTCAAGGGGGACGTGGGAACGGCGCAGCCGCTTGCTTCTCTTACGACGGGCACAGGCAAAACGGAAATCGACGCGGATAACATCAAGACGACGGGCGCGCAGGCGTACAAGGGAGAGGTTGAACTGAAAAAGGACGCGGCGATTACGGCAAGCGATGAAGGCGGCACGGTTACGGTTACGGGCAAGGTGTCAGGCGCGCACAAGCTTACGGTGAACACGAAGGACATGCAGACCTATGAGGGCGCGGTAGGGGACGCGACTGCGCTGACCGAGTTTAAGGCGACGGCGGATGACAGTTACATCGTGCTCAAAGGCGCAAAATACGAAACGACGAGCGGACAGACCTTTAAGGCGAAAAAGGGCGTGCGGCTTATGCCGTCGTCCGCGCTAACGTGGAAGGCGGGCAGTACCGACGGCATAAAACTTGACGGAGACACGGACTTGTACATCGAGTGCGTGAACGACAGCGTTGGCGTAACGCTTGAAGCAAATCTTACGTGCCGGAACATTTATTTTTCGCGCGGACGATTTAATGTTTCCGCAAAAATTACGACGGAAAAGGATTTTGCGGTGTGGGGCGCGCAGTACAATGCGGCAGACCCGCGCTATGACGATACGACAAACACGCGCTTTGCGTTCTGGACGGATAAAATGCCGTATCCGCCGCCGTCAGCGACGCCGGCAACGCCTCTTCCGGCGGGTGCGTATGAGCCGAAAGATATGTCTAACAATCCGCTTAAAGGCGCGTCGTTCGGCACGTTCAATTCCGGCGCGGCGATTGAAGTCAAAGGAAACTTCTATATAAACGGCGCGGATTTGGAGCCGTCGTCAACGCTGACGCTCACGCTCCCCGATAATGCGAGTTCAAAACCCGTATTCAACAAGACGAACGCGGTTACCAAAGACCAGTGGGGCACGCCTTTTGCAGCGGCGTTTAATATGAAGGTAAAAAACGTAACGGCGACGCATTGGGTTGCGGCGGCAAAGAACGGGCAAGGCGTTACCGATAGCGGCAGCAACACTATGTGGCAGTTCGACGTGCCTGAGATACAGGAAGCGTATACCGTTTACGACGACGTCGTATTCGTGAAGTTTACAAAGGATTTGGAAAACTCAAACGGCGAAATCAAAGCGAACCTTGCCAAAGCCGCCGAGTCGGGAGCCGCAAAAAAAGACGGCGGCGTGTGGTACAACGGCGGCGCGCTGTACTTTGAGGGCAAAGCCTATTCCGATAAAGAATGCACAACGGAAATCAGCGCAACGACGGACTTGCAGATGGCAACCGGCTTTTACTTAAAGATTGCGGACGGCGATAAACGCTGGAACACCGACGCAACGGGCTCGATGGATCACAACTCCACGCACACGACGGATGCAAACGACAGTACGGACAGAAAAGGGCGTCACCAAAGCGTAAAAGTTGATTTGTCCTTCCTTGAAGGCGTGTTTACGGCAGCGGACGGGCACACGATGTGCAAGAACTACGGCGTCGGAAAGGAAAACAACGCGGCGGCGGCAGCGTACACGCAAACGGCGGATAAGTGCGCGCCCGTGCTCGTAGGCGTGTTTGCGGGGCAGGAACTGCACGCCGACCCCGACGGTATGGCGGCTATGGCGACGTACTCCGGCGCGCAAAAGCCCTACGACGCGCATAACTTTATCGAGTTCCGCTATTCGGAGCCGGTGAGTATCGGAAGCGATATGACGCTTGCAAACAAAACGATGATCGCAAAGCAGCTGAACGTCAAAGCGACGGCTTCGCTCGGACAAATTACAAACTCATCCGGCTTGACCGTTGCGGGGCTTGCGGCGTTCGCATCCGGCTCCGTTCAGGCGGGAAAGGCTGGCTCGGCGGACAACGCCGTTCATTCCCTGTACCGGACTTTTAAGCGCGATACAAGCGGAACCGACGCGTTTCAAAGCCATCGGCTGCGCGTCGCGATTGCAGGCTACGCGGATTCAGTCGTTACGGTGGGAACCAAAAATTATTACCACTGGGAAGGCTATATCGATTCAGCAACGATACCCGGCGGGGTCATAACGCGCCAGTCAAATACTGACATCAAAGACGCGGCGAACAACGCGCTTGACCATCAGGGAACGACGCAGCACTCGCTTCCGTCGATAAGCGTGGACGTAAGCGATACCGGTTTGTACGGCGCGTGGGACACGTCTCCGCCCATGCTTTCCACGTTTAAGCCCGACCACCGCGCGGGAACCGGCTTCCAGAACACTGAAGCGGTCGGGTATGCGCCGACGGGCGCGCCGGGGCTTCACCGCTTGGAATTCCACTTCTTTGACAACGCGGCAAATCCCGCCGAGTGGTATTTGAAATACGGCTGGGCGAAAACGGGATTGCAGTCGCTGTATAAGGATTTTTCATACGGCGCGGACATCTTCGGCGGCGCGAGAGCCTTTGACAACACGGAAGCGCGGCGCACGGCAGGCGGCATCCGCTATTCGAGCATTCACGACAAGCATTCTTCGTTTACGCTGAAGGTTGCAGGCTCAAGTGTCGTCGTCTCGACGACGGGAACCGTTGAAGCGGGCGCAAAAAGTCTCGTCTTCCTGCCGCACACGATTCCGGGCGTCATTCCCAAGCCGCCTGCGACGGCGCCGAACCTCACGGATAAGGCTGACGGGCTCTATGTTTCAGTCGAACTGACGAATAAGACGTTGTACTTGGGCACGGTATTCTCCGTTATGTACAACGATTCGGGCTACATCACCGACCTTGCCGGAAACCGCATGAAAACGACGACGACGCCCGTTTTCACGATTGACCGCACGCCTCCGCGTTTTGACATCACGGTTGCGGCGGTGAAGAACGCTTCAGGAGATGCGGCGGCGTTTAAGGAATTGTACGTTGTCTTCAATAAAAAGCTCAGGCTCGGCGATATTCCGTTCGGAAATCCGTCGTCGTCGTCTCCGCTGTTGCCGCGGCTCGGCGCGGACGTCGTTACCAAAATGCACGAGCACCTGCGCTTTATCGACTCCACGACGTTCGCGCATAAACCTGACCTTTCGGTGACGAAGGTGAGAGAAAAGTTTTCAAGCGACAAGGCGACCGGTCTCATCCTTGAACTCAATCGTTCGCTAACGCTCGAGGACTTAAAGTCGACTTTCTTACAGTGCTGGGTGCCCTCGCAGACTACCGACCCCTTGACCGGCATTCAAAACGTGTACGTTTCCTACATTCAGGACGACGAGGGGAATTATATGCAGCACCAGTCCGCGCATGCCATCAGCGATTTTGCCGTGAACGCGGTGCAGCCGGCGTACGCGTACGACGGGCGGTATTTGAACGCGGGCACGGTGGAGTTGACCGACAAGTTTGAAGAAAGTCTTGCCGCTTACGACTGGAATGAGGAGCAGGCGAAACTGGGAACGCTTGTTACGGAGCAGGATATTTTCTTGTACGCAAAGTTCAACGACGGAAACGCGGCGCCGACGGTTGGAAAGGTGCGCGCGTATTTTGACAAGGTTTCCGCGCTCTCTCCTAAGTCCGTTTCTGAAACCTACAATGAAAAGAAAAGCGGCGTTGCCGATTGGCGGATTTGGCTTCCGTCTACGAACTTCGGTCAGGCGGTGCCGGAATTCCCTGTGCTCTCTTCCAAGAACAACGTGATTCCCAAATCGTCCAGTTTGGAATTTGAAAAATCGTCAAAGAGCCATGACAACGTTTTGATTTTCGAACTGCCGTATGCAGGCGCAACTTCGATGAGTTCGGCGGGGTGGGGGAGCGGAGACCAGATTTCATTCCTCTTTGGACTTGCCGATTCTGGCGGAACGCCGATTGAGATTTGCCGCTACCCGATTTTGTCCGGCGCTTCCACGCCCGCAAATCCGAGTTACGACACGACTAAAAAAAGTCCGCTGTTTGCGCTCCGGCTTAAAAATCCGTCGGATATTTCAAGCGCGGATTTGTGGTCGTTCAAACTGCAAAAGCAAAAAAGTCAGCGCGGCGGCGTAACGATATTGAACAACGTGATAAACGCCTCCGCCGGTGAAAAAACGACGTTGCAAGTCGACATGCCGACCGGCGGCCGCCTTGACGTTATCATCATGACGCTTGACGGCGACATCGTGCAGTACCTGCAGCACGGTTCAGCCGAAGGCGGCACGCACTACTTTACGTGGGACGGCACCACCAAAAGCGGAAAACCCGTTGCCCGCGGCTTGTACTTTGTCCGCGTCTTCGGCAGCGGCATTGACGAAACGCGGAAAGTGATGGTGGTGAAGGAGTAAGACGCGGGCGGCGGAGGACGAAGTTTGAAAGATTGAATAGAGTTGCCGCCAGCCCGAGATTTTGCTAGCGCAAAACTCGCGTAAAACGGGTTTTGCGAGACAGGTTGGCACAAACGTTGTCTAACACCGATTACGGAGTTTGCCGTCCGCCCTGGTTTTCCTTGCGGCAAACCGGTTGCTGTGTGTGGTATGCGGGCGGCGGAGGACGAAGTTTGAAAGATTGAATAGAGTTGCCGCCAGCCCGAGATTTTGCTAGCGCAAAACTCGCGTAAAACGGGTTTTGTGAGATAGGTTTGCACAAACGTTGTCTAACGCCGATTACGGAGTTTGCAGTCCGCCCCGGTTTTTCTTGCGGCAAACCGTTTGCTGTGTGTGGTACGCGGGCGGCGGAGGAAGAAGTTTGAATAATTGTGCGGAGTTTCCGCCTGCGGAATATAGTTTTCTGTAAGATTTCGCCCGTTGCAAAACCCGCGGAAAACAATATTCGAGGCAAATGGCGTAGGAGCGAGCGCCATTCACGGCAAGTTTTCGATAGAAAACTTGCGTGGGCGGGGACATGTTTTAAGTCTTTCAAACTCCGTTCTCTGCCGACTGCAGCCGCCCTCAACTCTCAATTTTGAACGCGTTTGCCCCATGCGCTGCGGGAAACGGTATACAACGCGTTTTCTTCGCGGCGGCGGTACTGCAGCTTGCAGACGCTGTCCGTGTCGCGGAGGTAGGTGTATCCTCCGTATCTGACCGATGGAGTCGTTAAGTAGAATAATCCGTTGTCGCCTTCTTTGAATTCAAGAATGATGTTATCAAAATTAAGCGAAAGCACGTATCTGTCGTCTTGTTTTTCAGGCGGGCTTACCAAGATGCCGTGCGAATCGCCGGGTATGACCAACTGTTTTTGCTTCATTTCATTGACTTTTTTCAGTTTACCGGTTTCGGAAATGACAAAGCGCCCTTCCTGTCTGTTCGAGTTATCCCATTCAAAAATGATCGTCGACGAAATATAGTATTGCAGCCGCTGAATATACAGCCGGTCGTCCGTGTCGTCGGGAAAATTGGCGGCGTTTATCTTTTCTGCAAGCGACGTTCTGACGGTAACCTTACCGCGCTCGCCTGCTTCCTGCAGTTCGTCGATAACGTCCGGCGTCAGCGATTCCAGCCGGTAAATCGTTTTGCAGGAAACGAATATCATCGCAGTTCCGAGTAAAAATCCTATTTTCTTTATCATCATTAACTCCTTTTGTTTTTAAGTTTGAGCAATCAAATCCCTCCGAGCGTAAAGCCGAATGTCTCAAATCCGTTTGCGCGTCGAATGCGCTTTAACCGAAGGGCATGGCGAACCTCCTTGTTTTAAAACGGGATATGAGAACGCCGCGCGCGATATACATGCGTAGCGAAGGATGTGCGAGCTTTAATGAGGAAGTTGCAATGCGTAATTCTACACCATGAAAACGGCTGTTTTAGGCATGAAAAACGCCGTTTTTG
>JBQNBN010000015.1:0-35733 GCA_052169915.1 Treponema sp. | reverse complement strand
AAAATACTTTCCAAACGCTAAAACATAGGAGTTGAGACAGATGGCAGAAATCGCTAGCTTACCCCCCCCCCCCCCGACTTTCGCCATTTTTACATTATCCGTTTACAGCAGCTTTATCCCAACTGATTATCCGCCGATATTCGGGGCGATGTCGTTTTCCTTCCGCAAGGCAAAACAACCGCCGCACGACGGACGCGGCTCCCGCATGATTACAAAAACAAAACGGCGTTTTGCGGCGCCGGACGAAACTCTTGCCTTTGAAGATGGCAAAGAGAATCGGAACGGAGTTTACCATTTAAAAAGAGCCTATTTATCGTTATGCAATTGCAGTTTAGCTGAGTTTTCTGTATAAAACGGCGGACTTTGCATTTTTGCGGTGAAATTGAATGGCGGCGCATTCTGTAAAACACCATAAGACGGAGGTTTACTAATTGTAAGGCATAAGGAAAGCGAATGCAGTCGCTTCTTTGCAGCGGAAGTTTTGAGTTAATCACAGAGAGAATTTTTCGATTATTTACCAAGCTTAAATTCGGCGAATTGCAAAAAATATCGGATTTACCCTTATTCTTTTGCAGGGTTTGCGTTGCAAACTTCCCATTTATTTTGCGCGTATATGCGCGCGACAAAACTTTTCGGAAAAACAATCCGCAAAAGTTTTCAGGAGTGTAAAATGAACAAGAGATTTTCTCTCAAAAACAAACTTATTTTGATTTTCGGAGCGCTGCTCACGATTGCGGGGCTCATTGAAGGTCTGCTTGCCGTCCGCATCGCGCGAAAAGCGGTAACCGAAAAAGTTCAAGCGCATCTTATCGATAATGCGCGCGATACCGCCGAAATCATTGACGGACGAATCACCGCATTCTTCCAATTTATAGAAGGAGTTGCGCGTATGCCCGCGCTGCGGAATCCCAATATTTCGATTGCGGACAAGGTGCAGCTTTTGGCAAAAGAAGCGGCTTTCAACAGCAACATCATGGAATTCACGTACAATACGAATAAAGGATTGTGTTATTTTGAAGACGGCAGAACGTTCGACATAAGCGAACGGGAATGGTTTAAAAAAGCTGCGGGCGGCGGCACGTGGCTTACCGAACCCTACGTTTATAAAGCCGGAGACTTTGTAATGACCGCGTCCGTTCCCGTCTATGCCGACGATAACCGCACTGTTGTCGGCGTGCTTGCGGCGGTCGTGCCCGCGCAATGGCTCACGGAGCAGATTAAAGACATCGTCGTCGGGGAGACCGGCTATTGTTTTGTCGTCGGCAGAACCGGCAATTACATTGCGCACAAAACCTTTAAGTTCGTTTCCGACTTTGACAATTCAATCGAAAAAGCTAAAACGGATAAAACGCTCGAATCCAACGCGCAATTCATAAAACTTTGTTTAAGTCAACAAGACGGCATCGGTTTTTACGAATACAAAGGCGTTTTCAATATCGCAGGCTTTTCGCGGATGAAATCAATGGGCTGGTCGGTTGTCGTTAAAGCTCCTGTCATAGAATTCATGGGCACGGTGGACGCGCTGCGTCTTTCAATGTTCATCATCGGCGGCGTGATTTTAGCCATTGCGGTCGTCGTCGTGTATTTTACGGCGCGCACTATTATCAAACCGATTGAAACGACTGTCGCGACGTTGCAGAATATTGCGCAGGGAGAAGGCGACTTGACGGTGCGGCTTCCCGTAACCGGCAACGACGAAATCACCGACTTGTCGGAATATTTTAACCAAACGATTGAAAAAATCGGTTCGTCAGTGCGTACAATCGGCGAAAACAGCCGTACGATGGAAGGAATCGGCGACTCGCTTTCTTCCGACATGACGGAAACCGCAAGCGCAATCAACGAAATCCAAGCGAATATTGACAGCGTCAAACAGCAAACAATGACGCAGTCTGCGAGCGTTACTGAAACCGCGGGCACGATTGAAGAGATTATCCGCACTATCGAGACCTTGAACGGAAGCATTGAAACGCAGTCGGCGAGCGTAGTGCAGTCTTCGGCGGCGGTTGAAGAAATGGTTGCGAACATTGCCTCGATTACCTAATCGCTTGAGAAAAGCGACAACATGGTAAAAAATCTCGCCGCCGCCACGTCTGAGGGCAAGTCGACTTTGCTTACGTCGAATACCGTGACGCAAAAGATTGCCGACGAAAGCGGCGGCTTGATTGAGGCGTCGAGCGTTATTCAGAATATCGCGTCGCAAACCAACCTCCTTGCGATGAACGCCGCCATCGAAGCCGCGCACGCAGGCGAAGCGGGAAAAGGATTTGCCGTCGTCGCTGACGAAATTCGTAAACTCGCGGAAGAGTCGGCAATGCAAGGGAAATCCATCACCGACACGTTGAAGAAGCTCAGCGACGACATCAAAGGCTTGTCCGACTCATCCAAAATCGTCGAAGAAAAGTTCAACGCGATTTTCCAATTGTCGGAAAACGTCCGTGGAATGAGCGCGCAGCTGACTGCCGCCATGCGCGAGCAGGAAAACGGCAGCCGCGAGGTGCTGGCAGCGATTAAAAACATCAGCGCCGTTACAATGGAAGTTAAGAACGGATCGGAGGAGATGCTTGTCGGCGGGAAGGGCGTTGCCGGCGAGATGCGAAAGTTAGACCAACTGACGGCGGTCATCAAGGATAGCATGAACGAGATGGCGGCGGGCGTCGGACAAATTAACCGCGCCGTGCAGGACGTGAATGACTTGGCAAGGAAAAATAAGGATAGTATTGAAGGGCTGGCGGAAGAAGTCGGGAAGTTTAAGGTTTAATGCGAAATGCATAGTTTTGTCCGCTGCTGTGAAACTGAGTTTTGCGGGCGGCAGCAATAGCTAGCGTATTTCGTCATTATGCGGACACGCTTTTTACATAGAAGCCCTGCCCCGCAAGACACCGTCTCCCGCGAGTTTTGCCGAAAGGCAAAATCTCGTGCGGGCGGAAACTTTGTTACCTCTTTCAAACATCTTTCTCTGCCGCCCGCAGAAGAATAAGGATAGTATTGAAGGATTTGCGGAAGCAGTGGGGAAGTACTGAGTCTAATTAGGAATGAACAGTTTTGTTCACCGACATGGAACTTGGTTGAAGCAGAAGAAAAGGTAATGCGTAATTAGGAATTAGGAGATAGCACGTAAATTACGCATTACGCATTAATTCCCCGTCGGCGTTCGCCTTGCCCGTGCAGAAAACGCCGCAAACCGACTGGATAAAAATTGTTCGAACGATGATAAGGAGCCGTAAAATGAAAAACAAACTTTTTGCAGTTTTTTTGCGTTGTTCCGTTCCTGTATGCGGGGTGTGCAAAGAAGGGCGTTGTTGTGCGGAACGCTGCTGTCGAGGTCGTCGACTATGCGGGGCGGACTGTCAAGATTGAAAAGCCCGCTGAAAAAGTCGTCGTCATGGCGGATAACGCGCTTGTCGTTGTAAAGCAGATTGGCGGGTTTGAGAACGTTATCGCATTGGATTCAAAATCCAAAAGTTATTTGAGGCTTTCGATTTTGTCGAAAACCGATCCTGAAGCGGCGGACTTGCCTGACGCGGGCAAAACGAAGTCTCCGAACTACGAATATCTTATTTCTCTTTCTCCCGATTTGATTTTGTTCAAAGGCGATAGGGATTCTGCACATATTATTGAAGAAAAAACGGGCGTTCCTGTCGTGTGCGTAAAGTCGTTGAGCGGTTACGATTTTAATTTGTATTCGTTTATCGGAAAACTTTTGGGCAGGGACAAAAAAGCCGCGTCTTCGATTCGCTTGTTTGAAAGTCATAAGGCGCATCTTGAGCAAAAATTAAGCGCAATTCCCGAATGCGAGAGAAAGTCGGCGTATATTGTGCTCCAAAATTCGAAAAACAATCCCTATAAGACGCAGAAAATTGCCCAGTCGCTGGACTTGGCAGGCATTGCGAACGCTGCCGCAAACGCGCAAAAATTCGATGAATGGGGAACGGCGGAACTTTCAAAAGAAGAAATATTGAATTTAACGCCGGATTTGGTTTTTCTCGACTATCCGGCGTCGGCGTCTGGGATTACGAAGGATTTTATTTCCGGCGATGCTACGTTTTTGTTCATGGACGCGGTAAAACAAGGGAAAATTTATTTTACGTATTCATTTACGCTGCCGAAGGACTATATTTATGTCATTGCGGAGGCGTATTACTACGCCAATCTTGCTTATCCTGCCGTCATCACCGAAGATGAATACGAGTCCGCTGTCAATGCGCTTTTTGAAGCCGCATACGGAATAAAAATTATTATGAAGATTGGAAAAAATCATTGTTATAAAATAGCCGCGCTGACTGCAATCCTGCTGTGTGCGGCTGCGGCGTCGGTGATATCTTCCCCGTCGGTTTTAAGTCTATCCGTACAAAGGAATAAACTTTTGCACGTCGTATTAAAAATCCGTCTGCCGCAGGTTCTTATCGCACTTACCGCCGGAGCGTGTTTTGGGGCTGGCGGGCGAGCTCATGCAGACGATACTCGGCAACGCGCTTGCCTCTCCTTTTACGCTCGGCATTTCTTCGGCTTCCGCGTTCGAGGCAAGCGTCGCAATCGTAATCGGTATGAACGGCTCTGCAATCCGGTTCGGCGCTGGACTTTCCGCATTCATTTTTGCAGTCGCCTCGATTGTCTTGCTGCTGCTCATTCTTTCGATGGCGGGAATTTCTCAGCGCAATATCATTCTCATCAGAATGGCGGTCAATTTCTTTTTCACCGCAGTGAACACCGTGCCCAAATATTACGCGCCGCCCGACGCCGTCTATCAAATTACGTTTTGGACAGTCGGCTCGCAGACAAACGCTGCGCTCGCGGATTCCGGCGTTTTAGCAGTCGTCCTTTTTATTGCGCATGCCCTTTCTCTGCTGTATTCAAAAGATTTCGGCTTAATTCAACAAGGCGAACGTGCGGCAATTATGCAGGGCGTGAACGTTAATGCGGAGCGCGTTTTGTTTTTGCTGATTTGCTCGCTCCTTGCCGCGCTCTCCGTTGCCGTCGTCGGCATAATCGGATTTATCGGGCTTGTCTCTCCGCACGCTTCCCGCCTTCTCAATCTCAAGTCCCTGAAGGAATTGGTTCTTTCCTCTTCACTCATTTGCGCGCTGTTTTTGGTCTTTTCCGACGTTATTTCAAAGTCGATTTTGTATCCTGCGGTTTTACCCGTCGGGTCGGTTACGTCGTTTTTGGGGATTCCTGCGCTGCCTGCGCTTTTGTTCATCCTGAAAGGAAAAGAAGCATGAACTCAGTGTGCCGCGTCAAAGATTTGCGCTTTGCGTACAAAAAAGAGAAAGCCGTTTTATCCGGCGTCTCATTTTCCGCATCCGCAAATGAAATAATCGGAATTATCGGCAAAAACGGTTCGGGAAAGTCGACGCTCTTGAACATTCTGGCGGGGTTTATCAAAGGTTACGGCGGCTCGGTTTTGATCAACGGCGCGGACGACAAAACGCTGACTTTAAAAGAGCGGGCAAAAATCGTTTCATACATTCCGCAAAAGGAAATTACACTCCCCGATTATTACACCGTTGAGGATTTTGTCATGGAAGGCTGCCGTCCTTTTCGGAATTGGGGACTGTACAAGCCGGAAGACTATGAAAATTTGGATAAAGTTTTGGCGGACTGCAAATTGACTGCATTTAAAACTAACTCGACACTCGCCTTGTCCGGCGGTGAAAATGAGTTTGACAGACTCAGCGCAGTTTCCGCCTGCTGCAAGTTTCGCATTCGCAAAACTTGCGGAAAAATGCCTTGCAGCTGTTTTACGCCGCTCATAAATCTGATTTCCGGCGGTTTTCAAAATCCTATTTATTTGCGTGATTTGCCGTATGGTAAATTACGGGCAGGCGGTGATTACACAGGGGGCAAACTTGTTTCTCCGTCGCCAAACTAAACTTTTAAACTGACGTTAACTCCGTTAAACCCTTCAAACTTAATCTCTCTCATACGCCGCGCCCTTCCCGCCTTCAAATTATTCCTCTCACTAAAATTCTTCCATATAATTGAAACATTCCGGCTGATGATTTATACTGTTACAAAAATGGTCAATTCTGATAGTACTTATAGAGGGAAAAAATGCCAAAAATCGAAGTGAATGAAGAATTGTTTTTCAATCTTCTTTCTGAAAAATACGATTACGATATATTAGAGAAAAAGTTGACGTGCGCAAAGGCTGAGCTTGATGAAAAGCCTGACGCGGCGAATGCGGAAGATAAACGCGTTATAAAAATCGAATTAAACGATACGAATCGACCGGATTTATGGTCTACAAACGGAATTGCGCGTCAACTGCGCTTGCACAGCGGAGAACCGGCAGCGGATTACGGCAGATTTATGTCCAAAAAGGGCGATATAAAGGATTATAAAAACCGCGTTGTCATTGTTGAGCCTGCGCTCAAAGAGATCCGTCCGTTTATGGTCGCATTTATTATTTGCGGTAAATCGATTAACGAGCCTATGCTGCTCGACATTATTCAGACGCAGGAAAAACTTGCGTGGAATTTTGGGCGGAAGCGTAAATCGCTTTCGATGGGCGTGTACCGTGCGGACTGCATTCAATTCCCCGTGCATTATAAAGCAGTCGATCCTGACAAAACGAGTTTTATTCCATTGCAGTGCGAACAGCCGATGACCTGCCGCCAAATTCTTTCTGAACACCCGAAAGGCAAGGACTTCGGATGGATTTTGCAAAAGATGATGAAATTTCCGCTTTTGGCGGACGATAAAGGCGAGATTCTGTCCTTGCCTCCGATAATCAACAGCGCAACGCTCGGCGCCGTGCCGGTCGGCGATAAAAATCTTATGGTCGAATTGACCGGCGACAACATGGAAAATCTGCTTCTTGCCGCAAACATCGTCGCCTGCGATTTTGCGGACTGCGGCTATGACATCGAACCCGTGCTCGTAAAGCATCCGTATGAAACGGGATTCGGCGCGGATATCGTCGCTCCGTTTTATTTTCAAAAGCCGGCAAAAGCGCGGCTCAGCGCTATAAACCGGATGCTCGGCGCTGCGTTTGACGAGGCAAAGGCGGCAGACGCGCTCAAGCGTATGGGCAGCGCGGTTGAGGCGGCGGCTTTAACGGTCGACGGGAAAAGCGACGTTGAATTGACGGTGTACCCCGCTCCCTACCGCAATGACTTTTTGCATGAATTCGATATTATCGAAGACGTAATGATCGGCGCGGGACTTGATACGTTTACGCCGCAAAAACCCAAAGATTTTACAATCGGAAGACTGTTGCCCATCACCGAATTGAGCCGCAAGGCGAAGACGCTCATGGTCGGGCTCGGCTATCAGGAAATGATTTTTAATTACGTCGGGAGCCGCAAAGATTATATCGACAACATGAATATCGACGCTGCCCGCGTTATCGAAATCGCAAATCCAATGAGCGAAAATTATCAGTTCATTCGTCCGGAAATGCTTTCGTCGCTTTTGCGCGCGGAAAGTAAGTCCGCAGGCGCGGCGTATCCGCACAAGATTTTTGAAATTGGCAAAGTCGCCTACCTTTGCGAAGAAGAAAACACCGGCACGCGGACGCGCCAAAACTTAGGCTTTTTGTATGCGGGCGCGGGCGTGAACTTCAACGACGCGGCGGGAGATGTCTCCGCGCTTTTGTATTTCCTTGACCGCAAATACGAAGTTATCGAAAGTTCAGATCCGCGTTTTATTGCCGGAAGGCAGGCTGCAATCGTCGTAAACGGAAAAAAAATCGGCATTTTCGGAGAAAGTCATCCGCAGATTTTGGAAAACTGGTCTATAACCGTTCCGTGCGCCGCGTGTGAAATCGACCTTGAAGAAATCTAACTATCAGCAGATCCTTGAGCGGACGCTAAAGGAAATTGAATTAAGCGGCGGCGCAAAACCGACGCTCCTTCTTCATGCGTGCTGCGGGCCGTGTTCGTCGTATGTGATTGAATATCTCGCTTCGTTTTTCGACATCACCATTCTCTACTACAATCCGAATATTTACCCGCAGGCGGAATATCGGCGCAGGTTCGACGAATTGAAAAATTTGCTGCCGCGGTTTTCGCCTGCCGTGCAAAACAGCGTCAAATTGGTTGAAGACCGCTATGCGCCCAAGGAATTTTACGACGCTTCCGGCGTAAAAGACGAGCCTGAACTTGCGAGAGAGGCGGAAAAAGGCGAGCGATGCCGCCGCTGCTACGAATTGCGCATGAAAAGAGCCTACGACTATGCGGTTGAAAACAAGTTTGACTATTTTACGACGACGCTTTCAATCAGTCCGTTTAAGGACGCGGAAAAAATAAACGACATCGGAATGCGACTTGAATCCGGCGGCGGCACGAAATTCCTCTTTTCCGATTTTAAGAAAAAAAACGGATTTAAGCGCAGCCTCGAACTCAGCGAAGAGTTCGGATTGTACCGCCAGCATTATTGCGGCTGCGTGTACTCCAAAAACAATATGCCGCAGCCGGAATGAATTGGGTTTTGCAGATGTAATTGTTTTGTTGACGGCAAGTCGACTTATGAAATCAATTCGGCACGAATACGAAAACGGCGCTCTTTTTATACTTATAATTTTTAATATATTGCGTTACATGCGCTATTGAGCGTTTGAGATACGCGTTCTCCTGTTCGTTTTGTACCTTATCAACATGCCAATTATCATACGTTGGCGTATATATTCCGTTTTCTTTGATATAAACATCTCCTCCTAAAATAGGAATTTTCAAGGCTTCATACTGTTTTATTACGACAAAAATATGCTCTAAAGGAAATCCGATTTCATATTCATTGACGGCTATGCCGAAGTTTTGCTTGAGCATTTCTATGGATACGTTCATTTTTATTCCTCAATAATCTAAAACGACTGTTTATCATGCCTTTATCTTCAATAATATTAAGCCGTTTAGTTCGTTGGCGACGGAATGAAAATAAACTTTTGAGCATAGAGGGATTTTCAGCGGCAAGCGGATATATACAGAAAGTTGGAATTTTTTTTATTTGAATTTCTACTTGCGCGCGCAGTTTTTATTCAATTTCATCGGAAGTTTGTCCAGTCGGCAAATATGCTGCAGCGTTAATGAGCTGATAAGGAAAGAATAAGAGAGCTACGAAAGGGTGGAATTGAGCGGGCATTTAACGCGATAATTATCTATGAGGGTGATTAATTATCAATTTTAAGGCGATTATTCATTTCTTCCAAATTGGAAAAAAAGCGTTGACAAAAATAATTGCATATTGGATAATATCACCATAATACAAGGCTACATCGTATATTAAAAGGAGCTTCTAATGAAGAGGACTTTTTCTTTCGCAGCAGCTGTTATGCTGCTTGCTGGTGCCGGTGCATTTGCCGAAGAGGCATTTGTTATCGATTTTACGCAGCTTAATCCTGATTGCGTTTCCGATTCTAACGGAAACCCCACTCAGAATAAGCGCACTGTGATGGATTTTTCGACTGCCGCAGGTGCAACCTTTACGGAAGAGCAGAAGAATCTTATGAAATCATCGTTGGTTCTCCCCGAATGGGAAGTAACTCTCAACAGTTCTGCAAAGTCGGTAAAAGGTTTGAGCCTTTCTACCGTTGTTGCGGCTCCTGTTAAAAGTGATGCCAATGTTCCGTTCGCCGGTTCCAATGTCATGGGCGTACGTATCGTATTTCCTGAATGGAATGCAAATGCTTTTGCATACATCAAACCGCCGTTCGAGATTCCCGCTTACGAAAAACTTGCTGAAGCGGATGATAATGGCGTCCGTCAGGCTCAGACCGATGAGGAAAAAGCAAGCGGAAAAACATTGTTTGAAGATGGATACGGCGTTGTAAAAAATGTCGGCGCAGTGAAATCCGTTGCCGTTACGACAATGGGAATGAACTATCCTGAGGGACTTTATGTCATGCTTAAGGATACGGACGGTGTTGAACGCCGCTATTTCATGGGCTATCTTAACTTTGACGGTTGGAAGACGATCACTTGGAATAATCCTCAGTACATCTCTGAAATCCGCAATCGTGAAATCCGCATATATCCGATTTATCCGAGAGGTCTTCCCTTTGTTAAATTTAGCGGTTTCCAAATCACACGCGATGCAAATCACATCGGCGGCGATTACATCGGTTATTTCAAAGATGTAAAGATTATCTATGACAAAGCTCTCCTTACGACTGATCGTGACATTGCAGATGAAGATCTGTGGGGCATTATCGGTAAAAAAGAAGCTGCTCATCAGGCTTCCGAGATGGAACGCTTTGGAAACAAACAGGTCAACCGCTATCTCGAAAGAGAAAAGCAGGCTAGAGAAGATATGTTTACTTCAAGCTTGAACGAAGATTCTGCATCCAACGCTCAGACAACAGGTTCCAGCGGAGCTGAAGCAAACTAAAATCCATAGTATTTATGGTATAGTTTGTTGACTATCTGAAGGCATCCCCTAATATAAGGAGGATGCCTTTTTATTTTGAGCAAGAGGCGATATATGTCAAAAGCTTTATATTCTTCACTGCCGGTAAAATCGAGAATAAAAGAAAAATACGAAAATTATACTCCGCTTTTTACTGAAATTCGTGAAAATATCCATACAAAATTACGACAAAATATTCATCTCTCCACCCAACCGGTTTATAAAACGAGGATAAAAAATTTTTCAAGTTACTATAAAAAGCTGCTGAGGTTAAAGTCGACGGAAGCGGCTTCATTTCCAACCTTGGTTTGCTTGACGGATATAATAGGAATTCGGATTATCTGTACGTTTTTAGAAGATATTGCCGTCATTTTAAAACAATTAAAAACAATGTTTGATATTAAGGAGATAGAACGCAAGGGCGCCGAATTGAATTTTAAAGAATTCGGTTATGAGTCCGTTCATGTCCTTGTTGCAATTCCTAAAGATTGTCTGCCTGCGCATATCCCGTCAACCTTGCCCGTGCCGGAAGATTTGGTTTGTGAGATTCAAATACGTACGATATTGCAGGACGCATGGGCTGAAGTCGAGCATGAATTGATATATAAGAGCGAATTTACGCCCTTCGATATGCCGCTCAGGCGTAAGCTTGCAAGTATGAACGCGTCTTTAAATCTTGCGGACATAATTTTTCAGGAAATTCGTGATTATCAAAAAAAGCTGCAGGATGAAATGAATGAGCGGAAATTCCAGTTTTATAAAATTGCGGACACTATCACAAATGCGCAGCTCAGCGTTCAGATTGAAGGTAAAGATGCGTCTATTGAGCGGATTAATCCTTATGTGCGAGGCACGATTGACGATTTGCTTTTGCAAGCGATTCAAGCGCACAATACAGGAGAGTTCGACCGCGCAATTTCAATTTATACGGAAATTATTGAGTCAAAACCGGAGCCGAATAATATTGTGCTTTCCGTTATTTTGAAACATCGCGGTATGGCTTATTTTATAAAAAACGACTATGCGCACGCTCTTGCAGATTTTCAACAGTCGTTTACTTTTGACCCGAATAGTTTTCAGTCGAAATATTATGAAGGAATTGTACAGACCATACAAAAAGATTATAAATCCGCCGTCAAATGTTTTGATTTGTCGCTAAAGTTGAACGCGTATCAATCCCATGCGTATTACCGCAGAGCCATTGCGCTTTTTGAGCTTCATGAATATGAAAGCTCAATGAATGATGTCGTTTCCGCTAAAAATCTTGGACTTGAAGATCAAGGACTTGAGCGGCTGCATGAAAAATTGTTGAAAAAGTTTGATATGCTTTGATGATATTTTTGCGGTATTTGTTTTTCTATTTTATATACGTCGATTGCACAAAACCATACAGTGTGCGGAGAGATGAGCATCCTGCTTTCGTTGAGTTGCGCTGTAATTTTTTTATGCGGAATAATAATGCCGGCAATTATTGATTCTTGCTGACTTCTCCATGCAAAAAATAAAAAATACGTAAAACCGCTACGTCCGTTCTACGTATTTTCGAGAAGAAGTAATCGGGCGGCTTAAGGTTTATAGCAAAAACATCCGTCGCGAATTATTATATAATGTTTTGTCCCGGCTATTTTCGCTTAGACATCAATCGTTTTGCCGCTTCAGCCAAATCCTCTATGGCAAAGCCGTGGGCATTAAACAGACTTTCTCTGTCGCCCGATTCGCCGAAACGGTCATTTGTACCTATGACGGCAAGCGGGGCAGGTGCATTTTCCGATAAGGTTTCGGCAACACAGGAGCCGAGTCCGCCGAAGCGCGAATGGTCTTCCATCGTCATCACGCAGCCGGTTTTTTGTGCCGATGCAAGAAGGGTTTGTGCATCGAAGGGTTTTATCGAAGAGCAGTCAATAACTTCGCAGGAAATACGGTCTTGTGCCAAACGGTCTGCAATCAGCAGCGCACGGTAAGTCATGATACCGCATGCGGCAATGGTAACGTCCTTTCCTTCTCGCAGCACATACGAGCGTCCTATTTCAAAACGGAAAGAAGCATCGTACAGCTTGGGTAATTCCGCCCGCCCTATGCGCAGGTAAAAGGGACCGTCCGTCTGCAATGCAGCGTTGAGCGCTCCTGCGGTACTCATTTCGTCGGAAGGGCACAGCACTTTGATGTTCGGAATCGAGCGCATGAGGGCAATATCTTCCAAACACTGATGTATTGCGCCGTCGGCACCGACTGCCAAGCCCGGATGGCTGGCGGCAATTTTGACGTTGTAGGAATCGAACGCAATACTTTGCCTTACCTGATCGAAGGCGCGCCCAGCCGCAAATACCGCAAAGGTTGAAACCAGCGGCATAAAGCCTTCCGAAGCAAGTCCTGCAGAAATGGACATCATGTTTTGTTCGCAGATTCCGGTATTCAAATAGCGTTCGGGGAATTTTTTTGCAAACGCTCCGACCTTTGTTGCCGCTGCCAAATCCGCACATAATACAAATAAATCGGGATAATTTTCGCCGATAAGGGCTAACGCTTCGCCGAAAGCGTCGCGGGGTGCTTTCATAAACTGTCCTCCGGTATTTTAAAGGAATAGTTCAATTCTTTTCCTGCCAGCATCAACTGCTCTTTATCCATCTTTCCGGAATGCCACGCGACGGCATTTTCCATAAAAGAAACTCCTTTGCCTTTGATTGTGCGAGCGATAACTGCCGACGGCTTGCACGGATCTTTTTTGCTCAAAGCCCGTTCTAATGCTCCGACATCATGACCGTCCGTTTCTTCGGCAGCCCAGCCGAACGCTTTGAATTTATCAACCAGACAGTCGTTCGAATTCAAAACCGTTTCAACGGTATTATCCAGCTGCAGGCCGTTTGCATCTACGATTACCGTAAGGTTTGTCAAGCCCAGTTTTGCGCCCGACATAAGCGCTTCCCAGTTTTGCCCTTCCTGCATTTCGCCGTCGCCTGCAAGCACAACAACCCGTGCCGGATTTTTTTTGCGGCTCAGTGCAAGCGCTTTTCCCACCGCAAACGAAATGCCCTGTCCAAGCGAACCGGAGCTCATTTCTATGCCGGGAATGTCTTTTACGGGATGTCCCTGTAACAAAGACCCGAATTGTTTTATGTGATGCAGTTCTTCTTCGCCGTAAAACCTTTTATCGGCTAAAATCGCATATAATGCCAGAGCGCCGTGCCCCTTGCTTAAAATAAAACGGTCGCGCTCGTCGCTTTTAAAAACTTCGGGGCTGATATTCAGCAGCTTATAGTACAGCACGGTCAATATTTCTACCGTCGACAGCGAACCGCCGATATGAGAGGCTCCGGTATAATACGCGGCTTCAAGCGTTTTACAACGGATATAATGCGCCTTTTCAAGCATATTTTCAGTGTTCATTTTATCTCTCTTAAAATTATTCGTGAAGATACGGGACTGCTTCAAAAGCGGTTGCTTTTCAGTAGCCCCGCAGCGTGATTCAATGGAAAATATTAATGATTCCGCCCAATACAATACCGACCACGCAGAAATCCGAATCGCTGAATGTTGTGCCTGCAAAACCGAGGTTTCCGAGTAAGGGCAGCAAAGCGATAGGCAAAAAAGTAATCAGCAAACCATGGATAAAACTTCCGAAAAAGCAGCCTCTTCGTCCGCCGGTAGCGTTTCCGAAAACGCCTGCCGAAGCGCCGCAGAAAAAGTGGGGGACGACGCCGGGAATAACTACCGGCATTTTAAACGCTATGCAAAGGAACATCCCCAAAATACCGCCTAAAAAACTCGATAAAAATCCGATGAGTACGGCGTTTGGAGCGTAGGGGAATACAACAGGACAATCCAATGCCGGTTTGGCATTCGGCACGAGTTTTTGGGAAATGCCGGTAAACGCCGGAATAATTTCTCCGAGAATCAAGCGTACGCCCGACAAAACGATAAATACGCCGCCTGCAAACGTGATGGACTGTAAAATCGCAAATACGATAAAATTCTGTCCGCCGCTTTCATTTGCATGAACGTATTCGGGGCCGGCAACAAGGGCGGAAATGATAAAGATAACGCCCATTGTAAATGAAATGGCAACAGGCGTATCGCGGAAAAATCCGAGCCATTTTGGAAACTGAATTTCTTCAGTCGATTTTGAATTTCTACCTACGAGTTTTCCCACGTAGGCGGAAATCATGTAGCCGAAGGTTCCGAAGTGTGCAAAGGCTATATCGTTGCTGCCGGTAATTTTACGCATAACGGGCTGCGTCCATGCGGGGAATACAGCCATTACAAAACCCAATATTAGGGAGCCGACCAGAATTAAAACCCAGCCTGCCAATCCCGCTACGGATAGGATAACGGCGATCAAAATCGCCATATAAATGGTATGGTGTCCCGTTAGAAAAATATATTTCAAGGGGGTAAAACGGGCGATAAGGATGTTTACAATCATTCCGAAGAACATGATAAGCGCCATTTCCGACCCCATTGTTTTTTGCGCAATGGACACAATGGCTTCATTGTTGGGAACTATCCCTTGAATGTTAAAGCCGTATTGGAACATTTGTGAAAAATGCCCCAATGCGCCGACGATTACCGTCGCACCGGCTCCCAATACCAAAAAGCCGAGAACGCTTTTCGTAAAGCCTTTTACACACTCCGATGCGTCTTTTTTTTGAATTAATAATCCCACCAGAGCAACCAATCCGACTAGAACCGCCGGAACGCTTAACACGTCATTCATTAAAAACCGGAAAAATCCCATCATAACCTCCTGTAAATTTCCCATTTTATACTATATGAATTTCATTTCTTTCAGTTTTGCGACTAATTGCGCTTTCATATACGCTTTATCAATCATATTATCCAAAGAAATAATCTCTCCTTTGAATCCCGTAAATTGGGTAGTAATATCGCGGGTTCCGATATAGATATCAGCCTGCATACCCTTTGCCGAACTTAAATCGGTATGTTCAACTTCAATATTCGAAAGATTCAATTCTTTCAAAATATTTTTTATGTTGATTTCCATCATAAAACTGCTGCCCAAACCGCTGCCGCACACTACAAGAATTTTCATTTTTTCCTCCTATTAAATAACTTTACCAGCCAGTTTTCGACTGTCAGAAACCTCACAGTATTTTTGTGTACCCACGATATAACGTAATTTTAAATCGCGCAATCGATTTTCTATAGCCCCAATCATCGCACTCGATGGCTGGGAGTGCGGAACAACTTGATTATGCTCTTTGCGTTGCAAGCGCTACAAAATCGTTTGCCGGACGCGTATGCAAATCCGTCGGATTTTGTATGATTATTTTTTTTTTGAAATCATGCATTTTCCTCCTTATTTATACGGAAAATTTGTTGTAAATCGCTTTCGGTTTTTGCATTGCGCAAACCGGATAAAGCTTTGTCATTGTCGAAAAGTGTCATTACTTCGATAATTGACTGTTCGTTCAGCGCCTGCTTATCGGGAGCTGTAATACATAAAATGATGTCGACAGGGTCATTAATCTTATGACCGAAAAAAACGGGTTTTTTCAAACATACTAAACTGTATCCCAGTTTAAGCGCTCCCTGTTCAGGACGCGCATGCGGCATGGCTATTCCGGGAGCGACAACAAAATAAGGTCGGAATTCTTTTACCGCATTGAGAATCGCTTCATAATATGCGGGTGAAGCGCATCCGGAGTTTATCAGTAAGTCCACGGATTTTTTTACCGCCACTTGCCACGTATCCGCTTCGGCTTGCAGTAAAAAAGTTTTATGTTTCAAAATAAAATCGGAAAGCATATCATTCTCCTCTTTGTATACTTAGCAGTATATTTTTTATTTTTTGTATGTCCGAGTCTTCCAGCCGGACGGAAATATAAACGGCGGGCACCGATAAGGGGGCGATGTCTATAATGGAAATAATAAAATCAATACCGTTTTCTTTTATATATGAATCGGTGAGCTTCCGCACGGACACCGTTTCGATAAGGTCGAGTTCGGGAAATTCCCTCCATATACGTTCTTTAAGAATGCTGCTCACGACAATGCCGGACGCACATACTAAAACGGCTGATATCTTTTTTATGTTCGGCTTAAAAAAAGGGGCGATAAAACTCAGCAAAACGCCGGCTTCGTCTTCGGAAACATCAATGCGCAGGCGCGATTGTAAAAAATCCGCAGCCGGTTTTACGATTTTTTGTATACGGTTGTCTTTATTTAAAATATTTTCGGCAAATGACGCCGCATATCCCTGTATCGAAAAAAGCTGCCGGCGGTTTTTTAATAAATGCATTATTTGCAAATATACGATATAGGCGACTTTTTTATGTTCGGTAACGTATCCGTCCAAAGACGCTTCTATAAACGACACAAAGTTTCCGGCAATTTGACCGTATTGTTTCTGGTTTTTAAACATACTTGCCGCAGCTTCGGTGCTTTGTAAAATTTCCGTAAAAAACCGCGTTTCGCTTTCGGCATAATCGTTTTCGCTTTTTAAAAAATGCAAAGACCGGCAGCTTTGTTTTATTTCGGCACTTATCCGATCGTCTTCATATGCCGTATCGTCTTTACGGGGTGCCACAAAAAAACCGTTGCCGCAACGGAACTCCATAATGCTGACACATAAAAATAAAAGCACAAAATCTATGTCCGAAAAAGAAGTTGCCGAGAGCGCTTCGATTTTTTCCACAAAATCGAAATTGTGCTTTATGCGCGTCTTTTCATTTAAATATTCAAACACGGCGCACGTAAAAGTATAGATTTTAAGCCTGTTTTCGGGGATTATCGGTTTATGAATATAAGTGTACAGCAAACTCATAAATTCGTTAAAATTCAGATAAAGACAAGCTGTATTCAAAACTGCTTGCCGCACAGCGATTTCATTTCCGCTGATATATGTTCCAACTCCTTTTTTGCGCAAAATGCCGCAGCCGGATTTTTTAAGATTTTGTTCAAGCTCGGTGAGTATTTTCGATACGCCCGTTTCCGAAATATTGAGACGGCAGGCGAGGGACGCGATTTTAACCGTGTCTCTTTCGTTCAAAAGATAAAGAAGCACCAAAAAACTTTTTTCTTCCAAAGAAAATTCCTGAGAATAGTTTTTGCGCTCAAAATCGTTGATAAGATTTTCTTTTGCCTTTTTACTCCCCTCGAGCGCAAATCCTTTGCCGCGTAATTTTACGAGAGATAGGTCATACGGTTGAATATATTTTTCAATTTGCGGCAGCAGACGGAAAAAAGTCCTTTCGCTTGTACCGATTTTTTCGGCGATTACTGCAGAGGAAATATAATCGTGTCCGTCAAGAAGTATATTCAGAATACCAATGATTCTTGTGCTGCCGATATTCATATTTCATATTATGTATTTACTTTTTCGTACCTGTAAAGAAAAAGTAAATTTTTATTGACATTAAGAGTTGTTGTCATTTTCTTTATGAGAAAGATATATGACTGTTTTTCTTGATAAATTCAAATAAAAATTCGACGTTCTCTTTATTTTCTCCGTAACATTGACACATTGTTGAAAACTAGGTATAAATCCTCCCTTATTTCAAAACTGCCGTGCGTTGACTAAAGATTTCAATCTGATATAATGAATACAGTCGATTATGGACATTCAGACTGAAAAAAAGTTGGGAGCGGTATTATCTCTTCTTGCGGGCGGAAATCCTGCCGAAGCAAACGGCATATTAAACGATTTGGTTCAATACGACTTTGATACAAAGGAATTGGACTTTACGGGGCGGTGCTGCAACTTTTGGATAGAGCCGATAGAAAGTCTTGCGTCTATAAAAAATCCTTTTGAGCGCGGTGAAAATCTGCTTGAAGATTGGAAGTTGTTCACAGATTTTGTAAGCGGTTGGGAGCATTTTTATGAACCTGCATTTTACGCGGCGCAGCGGGGCGTTTTTTCGCTGGCGCGCCAATGCTATGCGGCGATGTTGGACGAAAAAGACTCCGTGCAGGCGAGTGAAATTAACAGAAAACTCGGTTTATGTTATAAAAAACTCGGCGATTACGATAACGCAAAGCAATGTCTTGTGCGCGCAAATACCTTGTATCCGGCGCAGGCGGCGGTTCTTGCCGATTTGGCGGATTGTTTTGCGCTCTGCGGCGAGGATAAAGAAGCGAAAGTCCTTTTTCGGGAGGCGTTTTACATAGATTTTAAGCGTATCGACATAGATTTTCTTGATTCAAATCTGATATGCAGGCTGATAAGCAAAGTAAAGGAATTCGGATTTTCCGGAGATGCTTTAAAAGCATGGATGCCCGTATACGGAGTCCTTTTGGGCGTGTTTACGATGAAGCGTTCGCTGAAGTCTCAGGAAATAAGCCGCTTGAAGCAAGCAATCTATGCGCTTGAAAACGAACAAAAAGCGCCGTCCCGTTCTTCGGAATTGACGGTTCCGCGGCTTATCAATCTGTATTTTTGGCTGATAGACTTCTGCCAAGCAAATAACGACAGTTCGCTTGTCGCTGAAACATTATTAAAAATCAAAATATTGGATACCGGCATTTACAATCTCTACTGTAAGTAACCGGCGTATCGGAAGTGTAGTTAACAGGTATATATAGGAGTTTTTATGGCTGAAGAATTGATTAAATCCGTGCAGGAGATGCTCAAAGAAGAAACGTGGACAAGAGCTGCAATCAGCAATTATTCAAAAGAAAAACTGGTCGAACTTTCGGCAATTATTGAAAAAGCGCGGAACGAAAACAGTACGCAGGAATTAAAGGCGGTTTGCGACGAACAGCTTGCGCATTCAAAAGACAGTATCATTGCGCTTTATATATCGGGCATGATTGCGTTGCAAAGCGGAACGCTTGACAATTCGGAATTGGTAACGCTGGTCGACATATTTAAAAAGAATCACAAAGAAGCGGTCGTCGAATATCTGTGCGAGAATATTCTTGAAGACGACGCGAATAATAAATTCGCGCTTCGGACGCTCGCGGAATATTACAAAACGGAAAATAATCCCAAGTTGTGGGACTTGTACGTTCAGATTGTAAAACTTGATTTTGAAGAAGCCGATATGGCGAAACTCCTTGCAAAGCATTTTGAAAAAGAAGGCGATGCCGAAACGGAAAAAAAGTCTGAAAAAGCAAAAGAAAACTACGAAAAGGCGACGGAGTATTACAAAAAAGCCATTCTCCGCTACGTGAACGCCGGAAACATGAGCGCGACAAAGGAATTGTGGACAAAACTCGTTTCCCGCATTCCGCAGGAAATCGATTTTTTCCAACTGGTTAAGCGCAAGGCGGCAAAATCTCTCGGCAGCAACGCGACTTCAAGTCTCCTCTACGAATTGTGCGCGTGGTATAAAGAAAACAAAAAGTGGGACATTGCAATAGACCTGCTCAAAGAAATTCTCACGTACGACCAAGAAGACATGGCGGCGCGCCGCGAAATTATCGAATGCTTTAAGGGCAAGTACGAAAAGCACAGCAATCTTGACGACTACATTAAGTCTTCCAACTTATCGCAGAGTTTCCGCAACGTTTTTGAAGCGATAAACGACTTTGAAAAACATATTTCATTCGATGCGAAAAGTTTTGTATTCCACCGGACATGGGGAACGGGGCTTATCCGCAAAGTTGAAGGCGAAAATCTCGTTATAAACTTCGGTAAAAAGTCCGGCATCCGCACAATGAGCCTTAAAATGGCGGTCAACGCGCTCACTCCTCTTGCAAAAGAGCACATCTGGGTGCTCAAGGCGACGCAGAAAAAAGAGGACTTGGCAAAAAAAATTTCCGCCGACCCCGCATGGGCGCTCAAAACGATTATCAAAAGTTTTGACAACTGCTGCGACTTTAAGCGCATAAAGGCGGAACTTGTCCCGTCGATTCTTACGCCGGGGCAGTGGACGTCGTGGAGTACAAAAGCGAAAACCGTGCTTGAAAAAGATTCGTCTTTTGGAGTCGATCCGAGCGATATCAATATGTTTACGGTGCGCGAACACGAAATCAGCCTTGAAGAAAAATTGACGAACGAGTTTAAAGCGCAAAAACAGTTTTTTGCCCGCATTGACACGCTCATGCGCTACGTCGATAAAGATGAAACCGATAAAACCAGCGAAATGTTCGCGGAAATGTTCAACTATTTTACCGCGTACTTAAAGCCGCTTTCGCAGGAAGACGACGAGATAAAAGTCAACGAGCAGATTGTCGCCTCATACCTTGTGGTGCAGCGCATAACGGCGGCAATTAAAGCGCTTGAAAATCCCGTCAAGGTTACGTTCCAAAAATTGTATTCCCGCATTGCAGACCCACGCGAAATGTACGACTCGTTGAAAGACACGAAAAACACCTTTTTGCGCCGCGACTTTTTGCAGAACGTCAGAATGCTCCCCGATTGGTCGGACGAATACGTGCGCCTCTTCCCGACTGTTTTAAATTGCGCGCTCCTCAAAGCGCTCGTCGACAACGGCTACAAGGAAAAGGTCAAAAAACTTGCGGCGGATTGTTTTGAAAACGCAAAAGACTACCGCTATGCAGTCCTCCTGTTGTTCAAGGAAGCGCAGGACGAAGAATGGTTTAAGGAAGCAGCGATTCCGTATGAAAAGCAGCTTATCACGCTCATTCAGATGATTGAATTGACGTTCCGCGAGATAAACAGCCACGTCAACACGACGGAAAACAAAAAAATCAACAAAAATGTGACGACGTTCCTGTTTGAACACGACGCGCTGGTCAATTATATGTTTAAAGACAACAGCGAAGAGACCGTAAAGCGCATGTACACGCTGATAAACGACATTGCCGACATGGATCCCTCGTACAAGGCGCTTCTCCGCAACAAGATTTTGGAAAAATTCCCGAACTTCAAGTTCCACGTCAGCGAAGAAAAATCTTCCGCGCCCAAAGGAATGATTGTAACGGCGAAGATGCTCGACGCGAAAAAAGCCGAACTCGATAAAATTCAGAGCGTGGATATTCCCGAAAACGCAAAAGAAATTGCCGAAGCGCGCGCACAAGGCGACTTAAAGGAAAACGCCGAATACAAAGCGGCGAAGGAGCAGCAGCACTGGCTCAACGAGCAGGCGACTAAACTCCAGTCGGAATTAAACCGCGCGGTCGTCTTTGACCCGACGACGATAACGACGGCGTTCGTTTCGTTTGCGACGTCCGTAACGCTGACGAACAAGGATACCGGAAGCGACGAGACCTACACGATTTTGGGCCCGTGGGAGTCCGATCCGGACAACGGCGTTATTTCGTACATGGCGCCGTTCGGCAACGCGATTATGGATAAAAAGGCGGGCGAAAGCGTCTCGTTTGAAATCAACGAACACAAATACAACTACGTCGTCAAGTCGATTGAAGCCGTAAAGTTCGATCGCTAAAGTTGACTGCATAAGAGGCTGCGGAACGTATGGTTTTGCAGCCTTTTTTTATGCGCAATCGCAAAGCCTTTGGTATAATGGAACGTATGATTGCGCAAAAGATTCTTGATTCGGCGTATTTTGTTCCCTGTTTTGCCAATATCGGAATTATCATCGATACCCCTGCGGACGAAAAGGGCACGGCGGACTGTATACGCGATATTTACCTTGTAGACTCAGGCGGAGGGGACGAGGAAGCAGCGCATGTTCTTGCGGCTCTCGACGGACTTTTTCCCGACGGCGGCTATTGTGTTCGAGCGATTATCAACACGCACGCCCATGCCGACCACGCGGGCGGCAACGTGTTTATGCAAAAGATGACGGGCTGTGAAATTTGGTGTAGCGAGGGCGAAGCGGCGGGCTTGCAAAATCCGTTGTTTCAGGAGGCGGTGGAATGGGGCGGAAACCCGATTGCCGAATTGAAAAGCGATCTTTACATTCCGCAAAAGTGCCGCGCCGATAAAATCGTTTCAGAAAACGGTGAAGACCGTTTGAAAAACGGCGGCGCGCTTGAGTACGTTCCGCTTCCCGGTCATTATTTCGACATGATCGGCGTACGTTACACCGATCCGCGCGGGCGGCGAGTCCTTTTTGCCGGCGACAGTTTTTTAGGAAGGCGGCTTTTGGCGAAATACGGGATTCCTTACGTCTTCAACGTGGAAAAAGAATACGAAACGCTTGCCATGCTTGCCGCCTTCAAGGCGGATTTTTACCTGCCGAGCCACGGCGAACTGCTTACGAGCATTGCCGAAACAATCGAAGAAAATCAAATTGCGCTGCTTGCCATAGAAATTGCCGTTATGCGCATTCTGCGCGAGGCTCCCCGCACCTTTGAGGACTTGCTGCTTCTCCTCGCCCGTAAAAACGGCATCGAGATAAAGTCCGTGCATCTATTCATTCTGATTGAAATTACGCTGCGCGCTTACCTCGTGTATCTTCGCGAGGCTGGCAAAGTCGATTTTTATATAGAAGGGAATAGAATGTTTTGGGGCACTGCGGGCGGCGGAGGAAGGCGTGTGAAAGATTGAGCGGAGTTGCCGCCCTCCCCAGTTTTACCTGTCGGTAAAACTGGATAAAAACGGTATTTTAATGGGAAGAATGCAAAACTCGCGGGAAATGGAATGTAGGCAAATGGTGTGTAAAAGGTGAAACGCTGTTCTCCTACTGAACATAATGTTCTGCAAGATTTTGCAATAAGCAAAATCTTGTGCGGACGGAACAACGTTTCTTCATTCTAACGACATAATAACCGTCCGCAGCAAAACTCGCGGGGGAACGGTAACACCATTAAATCATTCAAGCAAGGTTTTCCCATTCCGCATTAAAAATTCCTCATTACCAATTCCTCTTCCAGCTTTTCTTGTTCGCAGTCTGTACTGCTCGCTGAGTTTTAAGTATAATCAAAGCATGGAGGTCAAAATATGAAGAAAGTGATTTTTCTTTCAGTCCTGCTTTTAGCAGGCGCATGGATGTTTGCCGACGATGGCATGATGAAGCACGACGACATGATGCACCAAGATGAAATGATGCATTACGATCCCAAGTCGGAAGCAAAACATCTCGTTATTCCTATGTTTCTGCTTGCGGAAAGCGGCGATATACCGGCGGGCGAAGTTGTCGCTGTTGAAACGAAGTACGGAATCGCGTTTTTTCCGAACTTAAAGGGACTTGAAAGCGGTCTTCACGGTTTTCATGTGCATGAAAATTGCGACTGCGGCGCGTCGGAAAAAGGGCTCGGCATGAAAGCCGGCGGGCACTGGGATCCGACGAAAACCGGCAAACATTCTTTTCCGTGGGACGACAAAGGACACAAGGGCGACTTGCCCGCGCTTTATGTCGATAACGACGGGAACGCAATGTATCCGGTGCTTGCTCCGAAAATCAAAAAATTGAAGGA
This sequence comes from Treponema sp., assembly GCA_052169915.1. Classification (GTDB taxonomy): domain Bacteria; phylum Spirochaetota; class Spirochaetia; order Treponematales; family Treponemataceae; genus Treponema_D. Next base: position 12,141 of record JBQNBN010000015.1, on the reverse strand, counting down.
GCTCAAAGGACACTCGCTGATGATTCACATCGGAAGCGACAACCACAGCGACCATCCCGCTCCTCTCGGCGGCGGCGGCGCGCGCATGGTTTGCGGCGTTATAGAATAATAGACCGGTTCAAAATCGCATTTCGATAAAACCCGTTCGGAAATGGACGTTTCCGAACGGGGTTTATCTTTATTAACGGCGACTAAGCGGAGTAGGAAGGTAATTAGGAATGCGTAATGAGGAATTTTAGTTGCCGCTATGAAGTTGACTTTTGCCTGCGGCAAAACTTACGGAAAACTGCATTTAGTGCCGCCGCCCGCACACTCAGTTACCCGTGAGTTTATCCACACCCGAGGGGTATGGATAAACTCGTGCGGATGGGAACCTATGTTAAATCTTTCAAATACTATTCTCCCCATCCGCGAAACTCGTGCAGGCGGCAATTCAATTCCGTCATTCAAACTACGTTTTCTGCCGCCTGCTAATTCCTCCATTCAAATAGACATCGTCCTGCCATATCTGTATGATTTACGCATGAAACCGGTTACTACGATTATCCCGACGCCGTCAATGCCCAAGCGCGCAGCGCTGGTTACTCTCGGCGCGCTGCTGTTTGCGGCGAACCTCAACACATTCGTTTACAGCGCAGACCTCTTTCCCGGCGGTTTTGCGGGCATCGCGCTTTTAATCTTGCGGAGCGCGGAAAAATTCGGCGGCATTTCCATTCCCTATTCGGCAATCTACCTCACGCTCAACGCCTTCCCCGTCTACATCAGTTTCCGCTACATCGGCAAAAAGTTTACGATATTCTCGCTCGTCATGATTCTCGTCTCCTCCGCGCTCAAAGACATTCTGCCGGTCTTTATGATTACCCATGACGTTCTTTTATGCTCGATTTTCGGGGGACTGATAAACGGATGGGCAATCACCTTTTGCCTGCACGCCGACGCAACGAGCGGAGGCACGGATTTTATCGCGATTTATTTTTCCGAACGCAAAGGCAAAAACATGTGGAACGTCATTTTTGCCGGAAACTGTATCGTTCTTGCCGTCGCAGGACTCTTGTTCGGGTGGGACAGGGCGTTGTATTCGATAATTTTCCAATTCGCATCCACGCAGGCGCTCAACGTACTCTATCACCGTTACCAAAAGTCGACTCTTTTAATCATCACCGAAAAGCCGGACGAACTTTTTGAAATTATCCGCGCGAACACGAACCACGCAGCGACGCGATTCGAAGGCACGGGCTGCTACAAACACGCGACAAAAACGCTCCTGTATACGGTCGTTTCCTCCGACGAAGCGGCCGTTTTATTCAAACTGATTGGAAAAGCCGATCCGCAGGCGTTTATAAACGTCCTCAAAACAAAAGAACTGTTCGGAAAATTCTTTACGCGCCCTACGGATTAGTCGGCGGCAGGTGCGGCAGGCGGCGGAGGACGGGATTTGAAAGATTTAGTGAAGTTCCGCCTGCCCAAGTTTTTGCCTGTCGGCAAAAACTTGCGGGGAAACGATATTCAACGAGAGGAGACGGGGGCAACTCAGTTCTATCTTTCAAACGCCGTTTTTTGTCGCTCGCAGCCGCCCGTCCGTGATAATCCTACTATTCTTTTCATGTCAGAATTCCTATCATTTTCCGCACATTTTTATCCACCAGCGCGGATAACTCTTCCGCCGTCATTCCTTTGAGTTTTGCGATGTACGCGTATGTGTGTTCGACTAAAAGCGGAGTGTTCGTCTTGCCGCGGTGCGGGACGGGCGCAAGGTACGGGGAATCCGTTTCGCAGAGGAGTTTATCGTCGGGAATGGTTTTTATGAGCCGCTCGGCGTCTTCAAGTTTACTTTTCTTGGTGTAAGTAATGCTTCCGCTCAAACTGATATGCCAGCCGCGCGCCAAAAACGCTTCCGCCTCCGCTGCGCCGTAAGAATAGCAATGGATAATTCCGTTGTCGTAGCCGACGTTTTTAATGCAGGCAAGCGTGTCTTCAAACGCGTCGCGGGAATGCACAACGACAGGCAGCCGCATTTGCCGCGCAAGGTCAAGCTGCATTTCAAACAATTCGCATTCGGAGGAGATAAGCGCGGCGTCAAAATCCGCTTCGTTCCTGCCGTCCGTGCCGGCGGGATTCCAGTGGCGGTCAAGTCCGCATTCGCCGATTGCAGCGATTTTTTTATGCGGCAAGCCGCCGCTTGCATCTTTTTCCGCCGCTTGAATGCAGTCTTTCAAATGCGCGACCTGCTCTTTCCGCGCGCGGATTGCGTCCACGGAAGGCCAAATTCCTGCGGAAAAATGCAAAAAGTCCCGCGCTTTTGCACCTCTCTCCGCGTCTTTTATGCGCTTTATCGCGTCCGCCGCGCATTTTTGCCGCTCCTGCAAGTCGTCCGCTTCCGTTCCGATGTCGAGTCCGAAAAAGCAATCGCGCGACGCCATCGCAGAAAGAACCTCCGCTCCGTCAATGCCGCGCTCCGTCATCGATTTGAAATGAAAGTGCGTATCTGAAAACATCGCTATTCGTCCTGTTTAAAAATAATTTTCATCTTGAACACAGTGCGCCTTCTTTCTTTGACGGCAATCAACGCCGTAAGCCGCCCGTCTTTGCAGTCGTCCTTCTTGTAGACGCTCAAAATCTGCCCCTCGCGGCTTTCTCCCGTAAAGTGGACTTCAAAACTTTCCGCGTCGTGCGCGCGCAAAAAGTCGTCGGTAAACGCATTGAGCGCAAGTTTGATGTATTCGATGTTGTTCATGTGGTGCGACATATCGATGTGCTGAGAGCGGATTGTCTCGTCGAAAACCTTGTCCGCCTCGCTGAAGTCCGCGTCGAGCCGTTCAAAGGAGTCCGCAAACGCAGGCGGGGGAAAATCCGCGACGGGATAGTGCACGCTCTCAAGTTTTACGGGGCGGCGCGTTTCGATGTTGAGAACGCAGGCTTCCTGCTTTGCCGTAACGAGCGTTTTCCCGTCGGTGTCCGCGATAACCGTATCGATTTCAGTGCGGAAGCCCGCCGTGCCGACTGGAGAAGTCCTCGCTGCCACCTGCTGCCGCCACGCCGGACGCGCATAAAAGCGGAGTTTGGTTTTCGTAAAAACCCAAAACGCATTGTATTTTTCGCGGTACAAAATGCCGTCGCAGCCGATGTGCTGAAAACACTCGGTGAGATTGTCCTGCGCCATCAGCGCAGCCTCCGCAAGCCCCATGCGGAGCGAACTGTCAATAAAGGCGGACGACACGCGCCGCTCCTGTTCAAATATAAAGCCGTTTTCCATGCCGCAACTATATCACAGACGACGGTTTGTATGGAGTATGGGAGACGACGGAACGCGGACGACTGTTCAATTTTCAACGCAAATCGAATGTCAGACGGAGTTTGACCGCGCCGCACCTCGAACGAACAAAGCAGTGATTTGCAGATAACGCTGTCTGCAAATCACTGCGCTGCGCAATCCTGCGTATATGCAACGACACCCAAACGCAGACCTCCGACCGCCGTTTTTTACGAGTTTTGCCAACAGGCAAAACTCGGTAGGGCGGAATACGGTTTAAGTTTTCAGTCCTCATTCTTTGCAGCCCGAAAAACACCGCTCCGCGTTTTCGCTCATCTGCCGCGGGTAAAAAAAATCCCGCCGCATAAACGACGAGATTTTTCAGCGTCTTCTCGAAACGCCGAACTGCATTCCTCCGCTCTACTCAGACCTTCATGCGGCGGGCGCGCACGTCAAAGAGGACGGCAAGCACGAGAACGATACCGCGCACAATATATTGATACGACTGCCCGACGTTCATGAGGTTCATGCCGTTTTGGAGCGCCGATAAAACCAGCGCGCCGATTATCGTGCCGGTAACTTTGCCCACGCCGCCGCTTGCAGAAACGCCGCCGATATAACTTGACGCAATCGCATCAAGTTCAAACGCGTTTCCGGCGGCAGGAGACGCGGACTTCAAGCGGGCGGTGTACAAAATGCCGGCAAGTCCCGTCAGCACGCCCATCGAACTGAACACAAACAGCGTAATTTTCTGTACGCTGATACCGCTCAATTCCGCCGCTTCGGGGTTGCCGCCGACGGCGTAAATGTGCCGTCCGAGCACCGTGTTATTCAGCATAAAGTGATAAACCGCCAAAACGCCCATCACAATGACGACCGTCCACGAAAGTCCCTTAAAACGCGCAAGTTCAATCCCGAAAAACAAAATAAGCGCGGAAAAGAACACCAATTTTCCCACGAACATATCGAACGGCAGGTCGGTAAGATTATATTCCTTTCTCTTTTTCCGCTCGCGGATAGAACTGACAATCATCAGCGCAACCAAAACGACTGCAAAAATTATGGTGATAACGTGGAAGCGCTCTTTATAGTTCGTAAAGCCCAGACTGTCTTCGGATTTTCCGAATTTCAAAAAAGGACCGCCGATAAAACCGTTGCCGAGCGCATTAAACACGTTGTTCTCAACGATGATCGTTCCCGTCCCCTGCGTAACGCGGAGCAGCGCGCCGCGGAAGATAAACATTCCCGCAAGCGTTACGACAAAGGCGGGCACCATAAACTTTGAAACGAGAATGCCTTGATACAGACCTATCAGAAGCCCGACGCTCATCGCCGCAAGGATAACGGCAAGCACCGGAAGACCGGGAAGTTTTTGCATTAAAAGGGCGGCAAGCGCGCCGATAAAACCGCAGGCAAAACCGACCGAAAGGTCGATCTGCCGGATAATCAGCACGAGCGTCATACCGATTGCAAGGACTGCGACGTAGCCCGTTTGGTCAAAAAGATTGCTCAAGTTGCGCGGGGTCATAAAATTGCCGCGCGTCGCAATCGCAAAAAAAGCGAAAACCGCCATCAGCGCAATAAACATTCCGTAATTGCGGACGTTCTTTTTCAATATTCTAATGTCCATGTTTTACTCCTTACGTTTACGTTTTGCCTGTCAATCCGCCGTGGCAAAGCGCATAATATTTTCCTGAGTGGCTTCTGCGCCGCTCAACTCGCCTGCAATGCCCCCGCCGGAAACGACGTACACTCTGTCGCTCATGCCGAGCACCTCCGGAAGTTCGGAAGAAATCATAATAATGCTCATGCCCTCTTCAACAAGCCGGTTCATAAGCGTATATATTTCGAATTTCGCGCCCACGTCGATTCCGCGCGTCGGCTCATCGAGAATCAGCACGTCCGGCTTTGACATAAGCCATTTGGCAAGCGAAACTTTTTGCTGGTTGCCGCCGGAAAGCGTTTTGACTTCCGTGTCGACGGACGATGTTTTTATCGTAAGTTCCTTGCGGTAGCGTTCGCTCACGCTGATTTCTTCGTTGCGGTCGATGACCAGATGACGCACCAACTGCCTGAGAGAAGCAATCGTAATATTTTGCTTTACGTCCTGCTCAAGAATAAGCCCGTCGCGCTTTCTGTCCTCAGAAACGTAGGCGACTTTATTTTCAATCGCTTCTTTGGGCGTTTTGAATTCAACCTGCTTTCCGTGAACGAAAAGTTTGCCGTCAACCTTATACTGCCGCGGATTTCCGAACACGCTCAGCGCAAATTCCGTGCGTCCCGCGCCCATAAGCCCCGCAATGCCGAGAATCTCGCCGCGCTTTACGTGCAAGTTTACGTTTTTCAAAAGTTGACGGGACACGGCGTAGTCGTAAATGCCCCAATCTTTGACTTCAAGCGTCGTCTCGCCGATGTTGATGTTTTTGCGTTTGGGGTAAATATTGGCGATTTCGCGCCCGACCATCTGCTTGATAATCACGTCTTCGCTCAATTCCTCGCGCGGAATGGTCGTTATCGACTTTCCGTCGCGGATAACCGTGATGTGGTCGGCAATCTGCACAACTTCTTTGAGTTTATGCGAAATCATAATGCTCGTTACGCCCTGCTTTTTGAGTTCGACAATCAAATCCAAAAGGTTCGCACTGTCGTCCTCGTTGAGAGAAGAAGTCGGCTCGTCGAGAATCAAAATGCGGATATTCTTGCTCAACGCCTTCGCAATTTCGACAAGCTGCTGTTTGCCCGTCCCCAAATCCTTGACGTTCATGCCCGGATCGCAGTCAAGCCGCACCTTTTTAAGTTGTTCCCGCGCCTGAATAAGCGTTTGATTCCAGTCGATAACGCCCGCTTTGTTTTTAATTTCGTGCCCCATGTAAATATTTTCATACACGGACAGTTCGGGAATCAAAGCCAACTCCTGATAGATAATCGCAAGTCCCGCGTTTTCGCTGTCTTTAATCGTTTTATACTGCTGTTCTTTGCCGTCAATCAGAATTTTTCCCGTGTAAGAGCCGTGAGGATAAACGCCCGAGAGGACTTTCATCAAAGTCGACTTTCCGGCGCCGTTCTCCCCGACTAAAAAGTGAATTTCGCCCTCTTCAACCTTGAACGTTACGTCGTCAAGCGCCCTTACGCCCGGAAATTCCTTTGTGATGTGCGACATTTCAAGAATTATTTTCTTCATGTTATTCACCTTGCTGCAAGAAAATAAACAGGGCTGCCGGCATTAAACATTGTTTATTCTGCGGACAGCCCCGAATCAACACCCTTTACATTTGGAATTTAAGCGTACCGGGTTCGATGTAGCCTGAATCCTCAAGTTCTTTTACGTTCTCTTTGGTGATAACCGTGATGTTCGTCTGCTTGGCGGGAACGTCTTTTTTGCCGTTGTTGTACGTCGAAGCCGTCATCGGCATTTTTCCTTCTATTATATCCGTCGCCATATCGATTGCGTCGGCGGCAAGCGTCATCGTGTTTTTCCAAATGGTCATGGACTGTTTGCCGTCAACGATGTACTGAGCGGACGCAATTTCCGCATCCTGACCGGTAATGACGTAGGACGTTACCGCAGGGTCTTTTGCAAATTCGTCGGCAATGCTGCGCGCCGTTCCGTCGTTCGGCGCAAGAACGTATACGTCGCCTTTTTGATCCGCTTTAGCTGCCGTCAAGTTATCCGCCGCTTTGCTTTTTGCAACATTAAAGTCCCAGTTTGTCGTAACTTGATTGAGAATGGCGGAAAGTTCCGCGCGGGAAAGATTCGCTTTGTCCTGCAGCGCAACGGCTTTGTCGGAGTTTTCAATGACGAACGTTCCGTCGGCAATTTTAGGCTGGAGCACTGACCACGCGCCTTCAAAGAAGATAAACGAGTTATTGTCGAACGCGGCTCCCGTGTAGAGGTAAAGCGGCGCGCCTTTTTTGCCTTCCGGCAGACGGTCGATGAGGAACTGCCCCTGCGCGGCTCCGACGGAAAAACTGTCGAACGTAACGTAGTAGTCAACCGCATCCGTATCAGTAATGAGGCGGTCGTAGCAAATGACCGTCGCGCCGGCGTCTTTTGCCGCCTCTGCCGCCGCCGCCGCGGAGGCGCCATCCTGCGCACAGATAACGAGGACTTTTATTCCTTTGTTGAGCAAGGCTTCAACATTCTGCTTTTCCTTGTTCGAGTCGCCCTGACTGAACAAAACCTGCATCCCGATATTTTTCATGCCGAGCAATTTGGTAAACTGCTTTTCATCTTGAATCCAGCGCGGCTCGTCCTTAGTCGGTAAAACGATACCGACTTCAACCTTTTCAGCCTTTCCGCAGCTCGTAAAAAATCCCGCAGCCGTAATTCCGAACGCCAGCGCGCACGCGGCAATCCTCACTAATTTCTTCATTAGTCACTCCTTAATGTGTGGTAGAAACGCAAACGCATTTCTTTATATAGCATTTAGTATAACCCATAATGCCGAATAACAAAATGATATTTTTTGATTTTTGCACGGATAAGAGGATAAAGAGGAATTGGTAATGCGGAATGGAAAGATTGAGTTTGGATGACTTGACGGTGTTGCCGCTCCGCGGCAGGCGGCGGAGAAAGTCGGTCGGCGGAGAAAGGAGTTTGAAAGATGGAGAGGAGTTACCGACCTAACTAGTTTTGCTAAAGGCAAAACTAGGGGAAAACGAGGTTCTGCGGACGGAACAACGCCTATCGTTCTAACGACATAACAACCGTCCGCAGGAATGCGATGGCTGCAATAAAAAAAATTAAAAATTTTGTAACTTTTTTACTTGACACGACGGGGGGGGGATAATATTATTTACCTTTTGCCGCTGAAACGCGCGTCCGGCGCGGCAGTTTGCGGAATCCGCATTATAGTCAAACCGCGCCTGCGGCAAAAGGCAAGGGCTTGCGGTGCAGGCTTTCCGCGCGGGAAAGCGCGGCACGATTTGCGGCAGTATTTTCTTGCCGCAAAATAATTAGGAGGACTACATGAAAAAGATTGTAGCTGCGGTTTTTGCCGCAGTAAGCATGGCAGCGGCAGCGAGCGCGCTCGATTTGAGCGCGGGCGCTTTGTTCGATTACACGTTTGACCACGAGTTCGGTAAAAAAGACAAGTTTGAAGTTACCAGCGACTTCAGCATGCTCGGCTTTAAGGCGTTCTTTGACGCGCAGTACGCGCAGGTTCAACTTGGTGTAAATTCCAGAGTCGGTAAAACCAAAGGTGAAGTCAAATATGACGGTACAAAAGTTGATGTTGCCTCAGGCGAGTTCAAATTTGACGTAACCTACTTTAATATCGGTTTGTTCGGAAAGTATCCCTTTGCAGTCGGTCCTGCAAAAATCTATCCGATGCTCGGCTTTGATTTTGACCTTGCCGCATCCGTAAAACTTGAAGGTATTGAGATTAGTAACAAAGCGGACTATAACACCTACTGGGGTGACGCCGGCGTGGGCGCGGACATCTTTGTAACGAAGAACCTGTACATCAAACCGCAGCTTTTAGTCGGTTTCCAGATGAACCAAATCAAAACTATTGTTGCCGACAAAAACGCGTTCAAAGTGAACGCAGGAATCGGCGCAGGCTGGAAGTTCTAATCTCCAACGCCGCAAAACGACTTTTTACAGTCGTCTTGCAAAAACAAAAACGCGCGCCGGCAGTATGCGGACTTTCGGCGCGCGTTCTTTGTTTAACGGATAAACGGCGGCCGGCAAAGAACGAGGTTTGAGAGACTTGACGGTGTGCCAGTCGCACGAGATTTTGCCTTATGGCAAAACTCGGGCAAGCGGAAACTCCCTTCAATCTTTCACACCTCTTTCTATACCGCCTGCCGCCACCCCAAAATACCGCACGCTCCCGCCGCCGTTCAGCGTCAGCCGCACGCGCTCGTAACACAGTTCCGCAATGTCCGCGTACTTTGATTCGCGCTTTATCGCTTCCTTCTTCTGAATCAAAATGCACCGCCGTTCTCCGCCGTCGAGTTCGTTTTGCTTGATAACCGCTTCAAAAGTCGTGCCGCTGCCGGCAAAAAAATCCAGTACGGCGGCGTCTTTCGGAAGACGCGTCATAGCGATAAGACGGCGTACCAATTCCACCGGCTTGGGATTGTCAAAACTCCGCCGCCCGCCCAGAAGCGAATCGACGTAACGCTGCGCGCTCCGCGTTGTTCCCGCCCCTTCGATAATGTTTTTGGGAATGACCGCGCTCTCCTCGCCGTCGAATATCTTTACGCGCGGAACGGCGGCGTAATCGGGTGCGGAGCCGAAATAAATCTTCCGCTCCAAAAGCAATTTTTCCATTTCTTCACGGCTTACAAGCCATTGCCGCCTCCACACCCTGCCCGACGGCGACGTAACTTCGTAAAAATTGCGGTGCAGCGGGTTTGACCGCGCCTCGCTGAACGAAACGCTGCCGGAAAACCACTTGCCGCGTTCGTCCCCGTCCGCATTCGTCTTTGCCCAGCCGCTTGTTCCCGTCCCGCAGAACGGACGGAGATGTTTTTTGTCCCGCGCATAGCACAGATTCGATTGCTGCATCGTGCGCGACCAGCGGTCTTTTTTGCCCTTGCCGTGCAGCCACATAAAATCGTTGACAAAATTGTCCTCGCCGAACACCTCGTCGCACAAAATCTTGAGGCGGTACAATTCCTCCTGCCCGATTGCAATAAAAATGCACCCGTCGGGACGAAGCAGCCCCCGCGCCGCAAGCAGCCGCTTTTTCATAAACGAAAGCCACGCGCCGTGCCTGTCCCCGTTCTTTCTCTCGTCGACTGTCCGCACTCCGTCCCCTTCCGCAAAGTCCGAGTCGCCGAACGTAAACGACTTTCCCGTGTTGTACGGCGGGTCGATGTACACAATCCCGATTTCCCCCGCAAAACGCGCCTGAAGCAGCCCAAGCGCAGGCAGATTGTCGCCCTCGATAAACCAATGCTCAGGATTTCCTTGCCCAATTTTCTTTTCTTCGCACTCTTCAAGCGTCCACGCCACGCGCTCTCTGCCGTCCGTCGTCAATTCCATGCCGTAAGTATATCCCAAAGCAGGATTTTCGTGCGAACAGAACACCATTTTATGCGAGTTTTGCTGCGGACGGTTGTTACATTTTTTGAAAGATAGAATGATATTCCGTCCGCACAAGATTTTTCCTAGCGGCAAAATCTTGCATATAACATCGGACAGAGGCCGGAAACCAGTTTTTTTCTGCGAGTTTTGTGTGAGCAAAATATCGTGCGAGCGGTAACTCCACTCTATCTTTTAAGCTCCTTTCTCCGCCGACCGACGTTCTATGCCGGTCGCAGTGTCCCAAAGCATATTATTGTAAACCATGTATTTTATTAAAGTTGACACTGTATTTACATTTCCATACTATGCGGCCATGAACATTCGGCAAACGGCAAAAGACATTGTAAACGGCAAGCGGCTTTCAAAACATGACGAACTGGATTTTTTGATTACATACGATGTGCATGAGTTGTGCGCTGCGGCGGATTACATTCGGCAGGAATTATGCGGCGATTCGGTTGACTTGTGCACGATTATCAACGGGAAAAGCGGCGCGTGCAGCGAAAACTGCCGGTTTTGTACGCAAAGCGCGTCCTGTCATTCCGGCTGCGCCGTGCACAGCTTTCTTTCCGTTGATAAAATCACTGCGGAAGCTGCCTTAAATGAACGCGAGGGCGCGCACCGCTTTTCGATTGTAACCTCCGGCCGTGCACTGCGGGGCAAGGATTTTGAGCAGTCATTGGAAGCCTACCGCCGAATCCGCCAGAACCACTCGATTAAGCTTTGCGCATCGATGGGGCTTTTGACGTTCGAGCAGCTTGTAAAATTGCGCGAGGCCGGCGTAATGAATTATCACTGCAATCTTGAAGCGTCGGAGCGGTTCTTTCCTTCCATTTGTACCAGTCATACATTTGCCGACAAAATACGGACGATACAAGCCGCACAAAAAGCGGGGCTTGCAGTGTGCTCAGGCGGCATTATCGGCATGGGCGAAACATGGCGCGACCGAATCGACATGGCTCTGACGCTCGCGGACTTGAACGTTGTATCTATCCCTGTCAACATTTTGACCGCAATCGCGGGTACGCCGCTGCAAAACCTCCCTCCGCTTGAAGAAGCCGAAATCCTCCGTGCGGTTGCGATCTTCAGATTTATCAACCCAACAAAAGATATCCGCCTTGCCGGAGGCCGCCGCCTCCTAAAAAACAACGGACGCGCAGCCTTTCTCAGCGGATCCAACGCCGCCATAACCGGTAACTACCTTACTACGGCGGGCTACACCATCGCGCAGGACTGTATTATGCTTTCCGCATTGGGACGGCGACTGGCGGAAACGCAGTATGGAGGGAGGGGGAATTAAGTATTCCTCATTACCAATTGCATTACTGCATTTCCTAAAGTTTTTCGATTTCTTCTTTGGAAAGACCGGTCATTAGGCAAATTTCCACTATCGGATAATCATGGGCACGCATCAACTTTGCCGTTTCAAGCGCTTTTCGGTACGAGCCGTCAGCAATCCCCTGTTCAATACCTTCGGCAAAGGCGATTTCACGTTCTTCGGCTCGCTGTACGGCTATGTCGGTTGCATAATCATATTCGGCTAATAACATATTGATTACCTCCTTCGTCTTGCGTTTCAGATATTCACGCAAAATATTGTTTTCGATACATTCTTCAACGGCTTTTTCAAATCCGTTTTGCGGGTCTATCTCTTTCCACTTGCGCACCGTTTCCACAAATATACTGTATTCCTGCATTGTCCGACAGTTTTCCAATACCGGATGGCGGCTTTGCCGGTTTATATTTATTACTTTAACAGTCAACTCAAGACTAGTTTCCGTTGTCCTTTCTGCAAAAGCGTCCGAAAGTTTTAATGTTTTATCGCAGGGGAACGTTTCTTCTCCATTGTAAAAGA
>JBQNBN010000014.1:0-38159 GCA_052169915.1 Treponema sp. | reverse complement strand
AAATTAATGATTTTGCTCATCTGTGTCAACTCTCCTGTACGTTTTAATTTGTGTATTAATTTTATAACAGGATTGGAGATATTGCAAGACTGCAGGCGGCAGAGAAATAAGTCTGAATGATAAAACGGAGTTGCCGCCTGCCCAAGTTTTGCCTACGGCAAAACTTGCGGGGAATAACGGTTGGGCTAAAATGGAGTTTCACCACAAAACTTTCATTATTCTCAAAGTTTTGTTGCGGACGGTGGTTATGTCATTAAAACGATAGAACGTTGTTCCGTCCGTACAAGATTTTGCTTATTGTAAATTTTTGCAAAAAATGATGTTCCCCTGTTTTCCTCTCTGACGCGGCAGCGTATTAATATGCGAGAGAACACCTAAATGACATTCTCCTCGAGTTTATCCACACTCTTTAGGGTGTGGATAAACTTGCAGCAGGCGAAGCCCCGTTTTGTCTTTCAAATATCCTTGCAATCGCCTGCGTCATTCTCCGCCCACTATACAGTTACATTGCCCGCGAGTTTTGTTGCGGACGGTTGTTATGTCATTAAAATAATAGAACATTGTTCCGTCAGCACACGATTTTGCTTATCGCAAAATCGTGCAGAAAATGATGTGAACAGCCTTCTCCTACATTTTTCCTCAAGTTTGCGATTAGCAAACTTGCAGCCGGCAACGCTCACATATACTCTCTCAATTAATTTTCTATTCTTCAGTGTATTGTTCCGCCCTCTGCCATAGTTATATTGCCTGCGAGTTTTGCCGCAGGCAAAATCTCGTGGCAGGCGGTACACAGTTCCATCATTCAAACATTTTCCTCCGCCGCCTGCCGGTGTTCATAATTACGCGAAACCCGCCGATACTCAATTCATGACCAGATTGTTCGCGCTTCTTTTTTTATTCCTTGCGGTGCAGACGGCAGGCGCAAAGACCGTAAAACCGCTTTACAAACTGCCGGAGCAGCCCCTCCAGACGGACGACGGACTTTCGGAAAGCAAAGCCTTTCTCGTCGGTACGGACAAGGGACTTTTTAAAATATCGGCTGCCGGAGCGGCAATTCCCTTGTGGACGGAAGGCGGCGTCGAGCAGATTTTGCGGACGGAAACGGCGGGGCAGGACGGCACGCTCATCGAATCGTGGTATTTTCGGACGAGCAGGGGAATCGTATTCAGTCAGGATTTATCGACTTTTGAACTCAGGAATGAAGGACTGCCCTTTCTTACGGTAAAAAAAGTTACGGCAGGCGGCGTCGACTTTGAACGTAAAGTCCACTCGCTGAAAGATTTATGCGCAAACCCGCTCAATCCCCTCCAAATGGTTACGGCGACAAAGGACGCAGTCTACCTTACGCGCGACGGCGGCAGAAATTGGACGTCAATCGGCTCTGTAAGCCGCGGAACGTCGGGCATAAAGGCTGCGGCAATCGCCTCGCTTCCGCTTACGCCGTCTTTGGCTGCAAACGGAGCCGGAAACGCGGCAGAAACGGAACTTGTCGCGTTTATGTCGCACCCGATTTTAGGCTTTGCCTACATTCGTCTCGATACAAAAAAGCCTGTGTGGACAAGCGTGTCTTCCGGATTCGATATTATGAAATCGCTGACGGCGACCGACGAAATCTCGGACATTTTTCCGCTTTTAACGGCGGATGCAAACGGCGCGCCGGTTGTAGAAATCTACGCGGCGCAAACCTATCTTCCGCGCATCTACAAATTTGACTGGGCGGCGCGTCGCGCGTCGTGCATTTACCGCGGGGAACAAGCCGCAGGCGTTATCGACGGACTTTCCGCCGTGGGCGACAATCTGCTTTACACAAAGGTGGAAGGCTTAGGCGCGCTTGACCGGCGCACACTGACCAATCCCGGCATTCCTGAAAAACTTGCCGAATGGAAAAACGCGTTCGCCGGAGCGCCCGGCATTCCTAACAGCGCGTGGATTCCCTATCACCGCACGGGATTTAGAAAGCCCGTCTGTCTCAACGAACTGTGGCTTTTGTACCCCGGCAGCGTCAACACGCCCTATGCAAAAGAAGCGGACGGTAAAAAAAGCGTTTACGTTTCGGCGTATCAGTGCCGGCTGCAATCGGGAATCGACAAATTCAGAAAAGTCATCAAAGACAATAAACTGAACAGCCTCGTCATCGACATGAAAGACGACTACGGACTTTTGCGCTACGACTCAAAAGATTCGGAAATCTTAAAAAAAGCGAAGATAACGCAGTATGCAGTCGATTTGGATCATTTTGTCGAAGAATTCAAAAAGGACGGCGTGTATTTAATCGGGCGTATAGTTACGTTCAAGGACAGGAACCTCGCTGCGTTCGGCGGCGGAAAATACGCGGTCTGGAATTACGCGGCAAAAGCGCCGTGGGTCGGCATTAAAGAGATTGAAGACATCGTCGACGAAGAGACGGGCGAAGTTACGGGCAAAAAGACGCATTATTACGATGAAAATTGGGTCGATCCTTATTCCCCCGACGTGTGGGAATACAACGTTGCCGTCGCAAAGGAACTCATCGCGCGCGGATTCGATGAAATTCAATTCGACTACATACGATTCCCCACTGACGGTTACAATTTGAACAGCGCGTCCTACCGCTGGAAGAGCGAGGGCATGGACAAAGAAAGCGCGCTCGTTTCGTTTTTGTCATACGCGCGGGAAAATATTAAAGCGCCCATTTCGATTGATATTTACGGCGCGAACGGCTGGTACCGGAGCGGCACGCGGACGGGGCAGGATGTTGAAATGCTTGCCGAATACGTTGATGTTATTGCGCCGATGTTTTATCCCAGTCATTTTGAGCAGAGTTTTCTCAATTACGAGCCGATTGCGGAGCGGTCGTACCGCATTTACTATTACGGCACGTTCAGAAATACGGTCATGGCGCGAAACCGCGTTATCGTCCGTCCGTGGGCGCAGGCGTTCCGCCTAAACGTCAGTTACGACCGGCGTTTTTACGGCAAAGACTATGTGCGTCAGCAGATTTTCGGCGTGCGGGACTCCGTAAACCGCGGCTATATGTATTGGAACAATTCCGGCGACTACGCAATGATTTCTCCCGACATCGGAGACGACTCGCCGTATTTGGGAAGCGCGGCGGAAGCCCCGCTCTCGTTCGGAAAGCCCGTCATCGGGACTGCGACCGCCCCCGCGTATCGGGACCGCGGCGTTTCCGCGCTTGAAGCAATGCGAAACCAAAGGCTCGGCGACGAAAACGAACAGCCGAAGTTTGTTTTTACGCCCTTTCTCAGCATTCCGGCAGGCGGCAGAGAATAGAGTTTGAACGATAAAATGGAGTTGCCGCCTGCACGAGATTTTGCCTAGCGGCAAAACTCGCGTAAAATGGGATGTGGGAGGTTCTCTTTTGCAGGGGGAAGACGTGTTTCATCCGTCACGAGCAGTGCTGGACAATGCTGCCGCCTGTGGAACATCCCTTTGAAGCAACCGCTTCACAATGTCGCGTCTTTCCCTGCACCATTATCTTGCGAGTTTATCCACGCCCCCAAGGGGTGTGGATAAACTCGTGCGGGCGGCCCCCCGTTACATCTTTCAAACAACGTTCTCCGCCGCCCGCATCCGCCCAACCATTCCCCACAAGATTGACAGCGCACAGTCAACGCATTATACTCCGGCGTAATTTAATTCGCACAGGTTAGAAAAATGAAAAATCATTCGACAAAATTATTAGCGATTGCTGCGGCGGCAGTCCTTTCCGGCTGCGCAAAACGCGCGGCGGAACCGCTTAAAATCTATTCCATTATACACGACGAAGAAACAAAGGCACTCACAGACCTTTTTACGCGCAAAACGGGCATTCAAACCGAATACTTACGCACATCGACGGGCGAATTGATAAACCGCGTTATCGCGGAAAAAAACAACCCGCAGGCGGACGTCCTGCTCGGCGGCGCGCGCTCCTATCATATCAAAGCGGATAAAGAAGGCGCGCTCCAGCATTACCAATCCCCCGAAGCGGCAAACCTCCCCGAATACGCAAAATCTTCCGAAGGCGCGTGGACGGGCTTTTGCGTCCTTACGCTCGGCGCGGGCGTCAACCGCGAACGCTTTACCCAAAAGTTTTCCGGCATCCCCTACCCCGCCACATGGGAGGACTTGCTGAACCCCGCGTTTAAAGGCGAAATCGTTATGACCGATCCCGCAGCCTCTTCAACCGCGTACCTTTTTGTGCAAAACCAGTTGCAGCGGCTCGGCTGGGATACGGGCTGGAATTACCTCCTAGCGCTCGCGCCTCTTGTGGGGCAGTTCCCCGACTCCGGCAGCGCGCCTGCAAAATTGACGGGCGCCGGCGAGTACGCAATCGGCATTTCCTACATTCACGCACTGGCAAAATATAAGGCTCAAGGATTCGACATCGACTTGATTGCAATGCCCCAAGCGGCAGGCGACGTGGACTGCGTTTCGATTTTGAACGGCACGAAAAACCGCGAAGCGGCAGAAAAGTTCGTGGACTTCGTTCTTTCCGCCGAGGCGCAAGAGTTGATGAGTTCTCTCGATTTTACAACGCCCGTCAATCCTCAAGCGCGCGTCTCGGAAGGCGTAGTTCCGCTTGAAAACATCGATCTCATCGACTACGACTTTCAAAAAGCCGCAGAACAGCGCGACGAAGTCCTTTTGCGCTGGTCTAAAGAGGTGCAATAAACGACGCTCGTGTTGCGCGGCAGATTTGACGGCGGCAAATCCTTGTTTGCAGTGTGGCTTGCCGTCGTCATTTTCCTTACGGTTGTTATCATCGTTCCACTCGCTTTTACTGCATCCGTCATCCGTCTCTCCGACTTTGCACGCGTATTCACTAATCCCCGCCGGTATCGCGCAATCGTAAACACCGCGGCGGTATGCCTCACGTCGACTTTTTTATCGACGCTTTTAGGCTACATCTACGCTTACGCCGTCGTAAAAAACGCCCTTCCCTTCAAACGATTTTTTGAAGCAGTCCCCGTTCTGCACTTGATAACGCCGCCGTTCGTCGGAGGCCTTGCGTTCATTTTGCTTGCCGGACGCAGCGGATTTATCACGCAGCGGATTTTGCGCCTCGACATATCGCTTTACGGCTTTCCCGCCCTCGCGATTGCGCAAACGCTCTGTTTTTTCCCGATTGCGTATTTAATCTGCCGCCAAAGCCTTGAAAACATCGATCCGTCCCTCGAACAAGCGGCGCGGACCATAGGCGCATCGGGCGCGCGCATTTTTTTTACGCTGACGCTGCCCTTATCGTCGGCGGGCATCATTTCTTCCGCGCTCTTTATCGCGGTGTCCGTTTTAAGCGACTTCGGCAATCCGCTCATTGTCGCAGGACGATTCCGCGTCCTTGCCGTTGAAATTTACACGGAACTCACCGGCTGGCTCAACGCGGGAACCAGCGCAGTTTTGGGGCTTGTGCTTTTGCTCCCGTCGCTCACGCTGTTTTTTTTAAACAACGCGTTTTTTTCAAAAAACATGATGAAGATTGCTACAATCGAAGGAAGATCAAGCGCAGAGGGACTGCAAAAGCCGTCTTTACCGGCGCAAGTTGCACTCACGATTTTTTGTTTCGTCTTATGCACGGCGGTTTTGGCGCAATTTTTCGCAATCATCGCAGGAAGTTTTCAAAAACTCTGGGGAATAAACACGGCTTTTACGCTTGAACACATAAAATCGCTGCCGGCGCAATACGGCGCGCTCAAAAACTCACTTTTCTTTGCCGCCGCCGCGTCCCTGTCCGGAAGCGTGCTCGCCGCGCTCACGTCGTTTTTAGTCTACAGGACTTCATCCCCTCTCCGTCCCTTCCTCGACTTTACCGCGCAGATTCCGGCCGCGCTTCCGGGCTCGCTCATGGGACTTGCCTATTCGCTTACGGCGGCAAAACTCGGCATAAATGCGTCAGGCGCGCTCATCGCAATCGCAATGACGGCGGCGTTTTTGCCCTTTTCGTACCGAATCCTCTCGGCAAACTACGCTGCGCTTAAAACCTCGCTCGACGACAGCGCGCGTTCGCTCGGCGCAACGCAGCTCAAAGTTTTTACGACGGTGATTGTCCCGCTTTCATCCGGCGGCTTTTTTTCCGCGCTTACATACAGTTTTGTCCGCAGCATCGGCACCGTCAGTTCCGTCATATTCTTAATTTCGTTCAAAACGCCGCTTGCCTCCGTCAACATCTTAAACCTCGCCGAACAAGGCGGCTGGGGGGAGGCGGCGGCTCTTGCCCTCGTCATGACGGCGGCGGCATTTACGGCAGTTTTACTCGGCAAAATCCTGCTGAAAAAACTCGGCGCGGAGCCTTGGAAGCCCGTTTAAGACAAGTAAACTGCATTTCCGCTTAAAACGCGGCGGATTTTCAGGCGGCGCCGTTCCTTTTCTGCGCGGACTTTTCGCATTCCGCCAAAGCGGGGAGTTTTACGCCCCTTGAATCGGCGTTCAGAAAGGAAGTGAAGGAAATTCAAAAGGAAACCGACATCAGTTCCGTTTGTGAGACACGCGGCAAAGAAGAAACAACAATGACGTTGTCCGAGGCAATCGCAAAGTTTAGCGGCAGATGAGTGCAGCAACACAATTTTTTTCAAAAAGCAGTAAAACTTTTTAGTGCATCTCAATCAGTTTGGAATGCGCGGAACAGTCGCTTTTGCTATCGTTTGAGGACGCAAATACGTTCCGGCACAAACAGGCGGCAGCATGAAATAGTAACGCCGCCGCACTTTTACAAATCCGCTTTCCTGCCGAAAAACAAATCCGCAAAGCGTCTACGCTTCTCGTAATTCCCGCTCGGCACGGCAAACTGCGCGGACTTTCGTTTACTTTGTTAAGATTGCACCGGAGCGCGTTTCAAAAATGCGCCGCATATCGACAAGATTGTTTACAATCACGTAGTTATCGTAAATCTCAATTTTACGCCTCTCGACAAAACGGTTCATTTCATCGCGGACGACGTCGGGTTCAAGTCCCGCCCAATGCCCCATATCGGGAATCGTAACGTCAAAACGGTGCGGCTTATCGTCAGGCTTGGCGGACGGATACATTTCATTCAGCATTAAAAACACGTCGGCAAGGCGCGCCTGCGGATCTTTTACCACAAGCACCCGAAAACGGCGTTTTTGATCGTAAATGCGCTTACAAAACAATTTCAAGAGGTTTAACGCAAGTTGAGGGTTTCCCATAATCAGCGTTTCAAAATTCTCTTTGCTGAATTCAAGACATTTTACCTTTGTGCGCGCAATGCACGTTGCAGAACGCGGCGAATTGTCGAGAATCGCCATCTCGCCGAAAAATTCCCCCGACTTGAGAATGTCGAGATTTTTTTGAGAACCGTTGACGCATTTTAAAAGTTGAACGGAGCCGCTCAAAATCAAATAAAACGCATCTCCCGGCTCAAATTCGGAGATAATGACTTCGCCGGATTCGTAATTTTTTGCAAACCGCTCGAACATCAGCAGGTCAAACTGCTTGGCAACGCCGTCAGCAACTTCCTGTACGCTGTCGTCAATCGGCGCGCGGCGCCGGGACTTTTCATTACACATACGGGAGTTTCCGTACAATTCGGAAATTTCTTGTTTGTACGGCGTTTTGGGAAAGCGTTTTAAAAGTTTAATGCACACGTCGCAGCACGAACGGAACTGTTCTTCTTCAAAAAAGATTTTTGCAACGTTAAGCATACCGGTCTGCTGGTCTTCGGGGACGTTATTTAAAATCGCTTCCGTCTTTTGATGAATCTGCCTGAGTTGATTGGAAAAAACGCGGAGCATTTTCATAATAATCGCTTTGTTGCTGATAAACAATTTTTCAAATTCCGGAACAGTCAGACAAACCGCTGTGCTGTCGGAAAGAACGTTTGCCGTTTCTTCACGAGGAAAATGCCCCAACGCGGATTTTACGCCGAAAAATTCACCGGCTTTGACGTGCTCCGTTACCGGCGCCCCCGTTTCAATGTCGATGCTGGTTAAAATCACCACTCCGCGCTGCAAGATAAAGACGCGTTCATCTTCGTCGCCTGCAAAATATGGGATTGATCCCTTGGTATACTGCATAACTTTAGGCATATCTGCTCCATAAAGACAGGGAATGTAAAAATAATCCGTGCCGATTTTGAAATCTTCTGTATATGATTTTATTATATCATAAGCATGAGAGTTATGCTATTCTGTCGTTATGATAGATTTGCACACGCACAC
This sequence comes from Treponema sp., assembly GCA_052169915.1. Taxonomy (GTDB): domain Bacteria; phylum Spirochaetota; class Spirochaetia; order Treponematales; family Treponemataceae; genus Treponema_D. The sequence continues at coordinate 30,006 of JBQNBN010000014.1, read as the reverse complement.
GACCGCATCGGACGGGCAATATTCGCCTGAGGAATTAGCAAAAAAGATGAAGGACTTAAACGTATCGGTCTGGGCGGTTACCGATCACGACACCGTTTCAGGTCTTGCCGAAGCGAAAAAAGCGGCGGACGAATGCGGAATCACATTTGTCCCCGGAATCGAATTGAACATCGCGCGGCCGGGCGCGGAATTTCACTTGCTTGGACTGGGCTTATATAAAATAACGCAATCTTTAGTCGACATTATCGAAGGACTCCAAAACAGCCGGCGGGAACGGAATCTTGAAATCGTACGCCGCATGAATGCCGACGGAATAAACGCCTCGCTGGAAGACTTGACGAAAGAATTTCCTGCCGACAGTCTGGGGCGTCCGCACATTGCAAAATGGCTTGTGGAAAACGGCGTCGTTAAAAATACGCAGGCGGCGTTTGACAAATATCTTGCGCGCGGACGCCCGTGGTACATCGAGCGCGCCGGAGCGGATTTTGACGCGGCGGCGGCGGCAATTTACGAGTGCGGAGGGCTCCCCGTCATCGCGCACCCGCTTTCGCTCTATCTTTCGTGGGGAAAACTTGAGCCGGTTTTGGAAGACTTAAAATCGCGCGGGCTTGCAGGCCTTGAAGCCTATCACCCCGGCGCGCGCTTAACGGAAGGCAAGCGATTGGAATCCATTGCGCGGAAACTTGAACTCATCGTTACCGCCGGAAGCGACTTTCACGGAGAAGCCGTCCGCCGCGACCGGAAACCCGCGCACGCAAGCGGCGGCATGATAATAGAAGACCGCTTTTGGACGGAAGAATTGTTCCCCGCGCTCTCCGCACGGAATGCCGGACTTGCCTGATAAGTGCATATTCTTTTGAAGCGGAACGTAAAAAATTCCTGCCGCGCAAAAAAATCCGCTGAAAAGTCCCCTCAATAGGGAAGAAACCTCAAAGCGGTAACAAAGTTATCGAACAGGTCTATTCTTTCCAACGGATAGAGTTTTACCGCACGGATGCGGCGTCCAGTCCCCGAGCGCTTAGTACGGCTCGCCGTCCGCTTTCGGCGCCACCGAGTGCTTGCTGAACAAGACGAGCGCAATCAAGGTTACGACGTACGGAAAGATTTTAAGCCAGATCGGGGGAATGACGCTCAAGGACGGAATGACCTGCGAAACGTTCGCAACCGTCCGCGCAAAACCGAAGAAGAAGGTTGCGCCGAGAATGCCGAGCGGCTTCCACTGCCCGAAAATCAACGCGGCAAGCGCCAAAAAGCCCAAACCGTCGACGCTGCCGTTAAATTCCCCCGAATACGTTACGAGAATGACCGCGCCGCCTAATCCGGCGAGCGCGCCGCTTGCGCACACGGCGAAATACCGCATTTTATGCACGCTGATACCCGCGCTCGCGACAGCGGACGGGTGTTCTCCGCAGGCGCGGAGGCGCAGTCCGAACGACGTTTTGTAGAGTAAAAGCCACGACAAAAGCAAAATCAACAGGACAAGCCACGTGCTCCAATACGATTCTGCAAAAAACAATTTTCCCAAAAGCGGAATTTTGACCAATCCCGGAATGTCGGAGCGAATTATGCCGTCCACGCGGATGTTTCCGGAGCCTAAAATCGAGCGGGCTGCGTACACGGTCAGAGCCGCCGCAAGTATGTTGATTGCGGTCCCGCTGATTATCTGGTCGGCTTTGAGCGTTATCGACGCGAACGCGTGCAGGAGCGAATACAAAATCCCCGCAAGCGCGGCGGCGGCAAGTCCTGCCGGAATTAAAAGACTTGGCGGAAGCGCATTTTGCAAAAGATGAATGGCAAGCGCCGCCGCAAAGCAGCCGACGAGCATGAGCCCTTCAAGTCCAAGGTTTACAACGCCGCTTCGCTCGCTGTAAAGCCCGCCGAGCGCAGTCAGCAGCAAGGGAATGGTATATGCAATTACATAAGGAAAAATCAAAGTCAACGTATGCCACATAGAAACCTCCGATTAGCCGCGCGCGCCGTCCACAGACGACTTTGCATTGCGCGCGTTTTTTATCAATTTGTCTATCCTGCCCCAAAAATGTTTGAGCAAAAGGCTTGTCGCAGTAAAATAAATGATGACTGCAATAATCGTGTCCGCAATTTCAGGCGGAACGGTCGTGTTCGCGCTCATAAAACCTTTTCCGACGTGCAGGATGCCGAAAAACAATGCGCTCAACGCAACGCCGACCGAGTTTCCCGCGCCCAAAAGCGCAACCGCAATGCCGTCAAAGCCTTGGGCAGGCATTACGTTTATCTGCATATTCAGCGAATAACCGGCGTAGTACGTCAGTCCCGCAAGTCCTGAAAGCGCGCCTGCAATCATCATGGAAAAAATAATATTCCGGTTGACTTTAATTCCCGCATATTCTGCCGCGCTTTTGTTATATCCGGCGGCTTTCAATTCAAAGCCGAGCGTCGTTTTATCAAGCACGATTTTGAGGAAAATAATCCCCGCAATGCCGAGGAAAATGCCGTAATTGATGTAGTCGCTTTTAAAAAGCGCCGAAAGCCACGGAGCGCGGAGCGTATTGATTTCCGCAATGGAGCGGCTTTCGGTTTCAATCAACTCCGCCTTTAAGTGCAGTTGAACCGAATAATACACAATCCAGAGCGCAATCCAATTCATCATAATGGAAGAAACGACTTCGTGAACGTTGAAAAGCGCTTTAAGAAGCCCCGGAAAAAATCCCCACACCGCGCCGCCGACGATTCCTGCAATGATGAGCGCAATGAGCATAACCGGACGCGGCAGCGGAACGTTCAAGGCAATGTAGGTTGCGCATAAGCCGCCGATAAGCATTTGCCCCGACGCGCCGATGTTGAAAAGTCCCGTCTTGAACGCAAAACTTACCGAAAGTCCGACGAACAAAAGGATTGTCGCCGTGGCAAGCGTGTTTCCGATTCGCTCGATGTTCATCAGTCCGCCGCGGAACAGGTAGGCAAACGCCATAAACGGGTTTGTTCCCAGCATGAGAATAAAAACCGCTCCGGCAATCAGCCCCAGCACAACCGCCGACAAACTGATGACAAAACTGCTTTCGGACAGTTTTACGCCTTTTAAGTTTATGTTTTTCAGATTCAACTTAGTCATTTTTGCCTCCCATTCCCGCCACCATCAATCCGACTTCTTCCGCCGTCGTCTCCTCAGGCTTTACGATTCCGCTCAAATCCCCCCGATGCATGACGGCAATTCTATCCGACAGATTGAATATTTCGTCGAGTTCAAACGAAATAAGGAGAACTCCGCGCCCCGCGTCGCGGTGTTTTACGATTTCTTTGTGAATGGACTCGATGGCGCCCACGTCAAGACCGCGCGTCGGGTTTACGGCAATCAAAAGTTTGGGGTCAAGCGTAATTTCGCGCCCCAAAATCGCCTTTTGCTGATTTCCGCCGCTCAATTCGCCGGCTTTAGAGGCAATGCCCTGCCCCGAGCGCACGTCGAATGAGTCGGCAATTTTTTTTGCAAACGCATTGATTTTGTCGCGGAGCAAAAATCCGTGTTTTTGAAACGCTTTGGTGTAATAGGACTTGATAACGGCATTTTCCGCAATCGAATATTGCAGGACAAGCCCGTGCTTTTGCCGGTCTTCAGGAACGTGCCCGAGCCCCGCCTCCGCACGCTCGCGGATTGACATTTTCGTAATGTCCTTTCCGTCCAAGAGAGCCTGCCCCGACTCAACCGGCATAAGACCTGCAAGCGCGTAAACGAGTTCGCTTTGCCCGTTGCCGTCAACGCCTGCAATGCCGACTATTTCGCCTGAGCGCACGTTCAAAGAAAAATTATTGACCGCAGTCAACTTTTTATCTTTGAGCACGGTAAGATTTTTGATGTCGAGGACGGTACCGCCGGGCGTGCACGGAGCCTTAGGCACTTTAAAGTCGACGGGACGACCGACCATCTTTGAAGCAAGTTCGTTTTTCGTCGTCGAGGCAACGTCCACAACGTCGATAAACTTTCCTTTGCGGATTATCGTACAGCGCGAAGCCGAATCCATAATCTCCTGCAGTTTATGCGTTATCAGAATAATCGCCTTGCCCTCTTTGGCAAGGTTCCGCATAATCTGGATGAGTTCGGCGATTTCCTGCGGCGTTAAAACGGCAGTCGGCTCATCGAAAATCAAAATATCCGCGTCGCGGTACAGCATTTTGAGGATTTCAACGCGCTGCTGCATGCCGACCGTAATGTCGCTTATGACCGCAGTCGGAGAAATTGACAGCCCGTATTTATCGCTCAAAGCCTTTATGCGTTTTTCCGCCGCCTTTTTGCGAAGAATAAAGCCGTCTTCCCTTCCTAAAATAATGTTTTCCGTTACGGTAAAATTGTGAATGAGCTTAAAATGCTGGTGAACCATGCCGATTCCCAATGCGCTTGCATCGTTGGGATTGGTGATTTTAACTTTTTTTCCTTTTACAAAAATTTCTCCCTCGTCGGGACGGATCAAACCGAACAGAATGCTCATCAAAGTCGACTTTCCCGCTCCGTTTTCTCCAAGAATCGCGTGAATCTCCCCGCGCTTTACCTGCAAAGTAATTCCGTCGTTGGCAATAATGCCGGGAAACTCTTTGCGGATATTTTTCATTTCTATTACATAGCCGTCAGACGCCGCCAAAATACGCTCCTTGAAAAGTTTTATACGGCAAAAACGCACTTCACAGTTCAAAAACGGCATTTAAGCCGTATAAAACAGCAATGAATTTTCCGAACAACATAAAAAAAGCCCGAAACGCATTTTTTGCGCCCTGAACATTATTCATGACGCAAAAACCGTTTCGGACTCGCCGCTGTTTCATTTTTTATTTAAAAAGCATTCCCTGTTCCGCGCTGACCGTAATTTCACCGGATTTGATTTTCGCGGTGATTGAATCAACGGTTTTCTGAACGTCGCCTGAAAGATTCGGATTGTTTTCAGGAATGCCGACTCCGTCCTGCTGCGCGCCCAAAAGCAAAGAGCGACCGCCTGCAAACTGCCCGTTTTGCTCATCTTTAATCATGTCAAACGCGGCGGTCGCAAGATATTTCATCGCGGACGTCAAAATGATTGAAGCGCCGTTCGGCATTAAGCCTTCCGCGTACTGGTCAACGTCGCAGCCGACGACCCAAACCTTTTTTCCCGCCTGCGTGCGCGTCTTCGCCTCGTTGATAACGCCGACGCCGACTCCGCCTGCCGCCGCGTGAATGACGGTAACGCCTCTGTCGTACATAGAAGCGGCAAGCTGCTGACCCGCCGCGATGTCGGAAAATCCGCCCTGATACAAAAAGTTATCTTTGTTCAGCGTAATGTTCGTTCCGAGGTTTTCGTTGGCATATTGAATGCCCTGCTGCCAGCCCCAGTTGAACTTTTGCACGGCAGGAATTTCCATTCCGCCGATAAAGCCGAAACTGCCTTCTTTTATCTGCAGCGCCGCCGCAACGCCTGCAAGAAAGGCGGATTCGTTTTCCAAAAAACTGATTCCTATCGTATTCTGAGCGTTCTGCACTTCGTTGTTGTCCGCAGGATGCGCATTGCCGTCGATAAGCACGAATTTCGCATCGGGATATTTAGACTGCGCTTTAAATATCGCCGTCTCAAACTTAAATCCCGGGCAGACAATCATCTTATATCCGGCATCGTAGAGATTCGTAATTTCCTTTAAGTAGTCGGCTTCAGTCGTTCCGACAGGCTTTAAGTACTTAACCGCGACGCCCAATTCCTTTTCCGCAAGTTTAATGCCTTCCCACGTCCCTTGATTAAACGACTTATCGTCAATGGTACCGGAATCCGTAACCATTCCGACCATCAACGTTTTCTTTGATTCCTGCTTTTGGCAGGACGTAAAAACGGCGCCCCCGATGAGCGCGCCGACCAGAATTGCTGCAATCTTTTTCATAAAATACTCCTATTTATTTTAATCTGCGCCGCACGCGAAAAACGCGCCTGCAAACGCAAATCATCGCTTGAAATCATTATATAATGAGAGCACCTTTATTTCAAATAATTTTTCTTTCTATAAAGAACGTAAAAAATCCCAAGACACGGCAGCAAAGACATTTTTATCATTTTGAGCGCAGCCGGAGTTCGTAACCGGCTATCCGCTCCAAGAGCGGGCAGATCAAGCGGCTATTCCTCAAAACCAACGTCCCTCCGCCCTCTTATTTTGAAAGTCGCAGCACACGGCAGACTACCGCAAGATAACAAAGCGCCGTTTACCGCAGCACTCCGTTCCGTCTGTCAAACAGCGTAGCAACTGCCCGCCCTTTCCTCTTCTATCCGGCGCAGGCGGCTCTCCCGTCGTCTAGTATGCTTCCGCACCGCAACGAAGTTACCCGCATATCCGCCGCCGCAGCACACGACAGACTGCCGCAAGACGACAAAGCGCCGTTTACTGCTAGTTTTTCCTATAGGAAAAACTAGCGGCGGGCAGCCCCCCGTTCCGTCTGTCAAACAACATAACAACTGCCCGCCCAGTCATTCAAACAACGCAGCCGTGCCCGCACGACTACAATACAGATTTTAAAAATTGCCGGAGCCGCTCCATCTCAGGATTTTGGAAAATCTTTTCAGGCGCGCCTTCTTCCATAATAACGCCCTTTTCCATAAAAACGACGCGGTCGGCAACTTCGCGCGCAAAACCCATTTCATGCGTTACCACAAGCATCGTCATGCCGGATTCCGCAAGCGTTTTCATAACGCTCAAAACCTCCCCGACAAGTTCCGGGTCAAGCGCGCTCGTCGGCTCGTCAAAAAGCATAATGCGCGGATTCATCGCAAGAGAGCGCGCAATCGCTACTCGCTGCTGCTGTCCGCCGGAAAGTTTATTCGGATATTCGTTTATTTTGTCGCCGAGCCCGACGCGCTCCAAAAGTTCAATCCCCGTCTTGCGCGCGTCCGCTTCCGCCGTATGAAGCACGTTGACCAGCGCAATCATAACGTTTTCAAGCACCGTCTTGTGCGGAAAAAGATTAAAACGCTGAAAGACCATACCCACGCTCAAAAGAATCTCGCGCTGCTCCTTTGAATGCAGGTGCAGTTTTTTTACGCCGTCAACATATTGCGTCAGCAAGCGGTTTTCAATGTAAATGCTGCCGTCGGTAATCGGCTCAAGCAGATTTATCGCGCGCAAAAAAGTCGATTTTCCCGCACCACTCGGCCCGATTATGCACACGACTTCCTTTTCCGCCACTTCAAGCGACACGCCTTTAAGCACCTTCAACGCCCCGAACGACGCGCTCACGTTTTCGGTTTTAATCATGCACATAATTCCTCCCGCGCGGCAAAAAGTCCGCCTGCCGTTTTTCTCTCATTTCGACTTTCGAATACGCTCAACGATTATACACAAAACCGCCGAGCAACAACTTCTTTCTATTTAATAATCAGTAAAATCGACTGCACAAGCCGTCTTTTCCAGTCCGCCCGTGCAGTCCCCATTCAGAAAACCACGAAGGCACAGAATAACCGCTTCCACACCCTTCCCGCCGCAAACAAAACGCCGCTTTATCATTTACAGCAACCGACACATGCTTTCTCTACAATAAACAAAGCCATGTTTGAAACACTTTCAGCAATGAATAAGCCTCTTCTCTGCGTTGCCCATATATCCACAACTCCGTTCCCGGCAGTTTGCAAATGCAAACTGCGGAGGGCGGCACCACCGTTTTATCATTCAAACACCATAGCAACCGCCCTACTCATACTTCGAATGCCGTTTTTCCAGCAAGTGAAAGACGAGCGTAAATACCGCCGTGATAACAAGATAAAGCACCATCGCCGGAATGTAGACGAGCGACGACGCCGTCGACGACTGAATACTGCGCGTAACCTTCGTGATGTCGGCAAGCGCAATGAGCGAAACAAGGGAAGCGTCTTTGAGTAAAGAAATAAATTCGTTTCCGACCGGCGGTATCAAGCGGCGGACGGACTGCGGCAGAATGATGAGGCGCATCGTCTGAAAATAATTCATGCCGAGCGCCTTCGCCGCCTCAAACTGCCCCTTGTCGATTGACTGAATTGCCGCGCGGATAATTTCCGAACAGTACGCGCCGCTGTTGAGCGCAAAGGCAATAAAAGCGGCAAGGAACTGATTGTTTATCGTCAGCGCGCGGTTTATTTCGGGAAACCCGTAGTACACAAAGTAAAGCTGCATCAAAAGCGGCGTTCCGCGAAAAAAGAACACGTACGCGTTGCAAATCATACGCAGGACTTTGTGCTTTTTGGACATTGTGCCGAGCGCGATAAAAATGCTGATGACAAGTCCCGCCATAACGGAACAGAGCGTCAGCAAAATCGTAATGCGCGCGCCGGACAAAAGCTGCGGTATCCAGCCCGCCATTTTAAGCAGCGTTTCCATCATTGAATGTCCGCTCCGCTATTGCGCGCCGCTTATAGAGTCGGATAAGTCCATTCCGAACGCGTCCGTATACAATTTTTTAAGCGTCCCGCCGGCTTTCATCGCGTCAAGCGCACCGTTTACCTTTTCCAGAAGAACAGCATTGTCTTTTTTCATGCAAATTCCCATGTACTCATCGGAGTCTCCCTTCCAAACCAGTTTGTATTCGGTATTCGTTTTGCTCAGATAATCCGCGGCGACAAGATAATCGCTGACCACCGCCTCAATCCGCTTGAATTTTAAGTCGTCGAACGCATTAAACGCCTTATCGTATTCGGCATGAATGTGCGTAACGCCATTTTCATTTTCAAGCTTTTGCATAAAAAAGTCGCTTGTCGACTGCGCTTGGTAACCGACTTTATGCCCCTTTAAATCTTCAGGCTGCGTAATATCAAGCTCGGAAGATTTTTCAAGTAAAATCGCCTGTCCGTTTCCGATGTAGGGCATGGAAAACGCGTAGTTCGCTTTCCGCTCGTCCGTTATCGTCATGCCGGATATGATGAGGTCATAGCGGTGAGCGTCAAGCCCTGCAAACAATCCGTCCCAATCGGTATCGATAAATTCCGCAGAAAGCCCAAGCCGCTTTGCAATTTCCTTGCCGAGCTCAATATCAAAACCGATTGCGGTTTTGCCGTCAGCCGCGTAATACTCAAACGGCGGCAAATCCACGCACACGCCGACTTTGAATTTCCCGTTTTCAAGCGTAAAATCGCCTTTTTCAGCTTTTTTTGCGCATCCCGACAAAGCAAGTGCGCCTAAAAGCGCGCCAGCAACACATACTGCAATCCTTTTCATAATTCCTCCTATTGTTTCAAGAATATGCAATTTCACCTATTTCAAACGCAGGGGACTTTACTCCGCCGCGCCGACTGCATAACTATTGCGTTTTCTTATATCAACGCTATTTAACGCTGCCGCTTAAATCCGTCCCGAAGGTTTCGATGTAGAGTTTTTTCAGCGTCCCGTCAGCTTTCATGCCGGCAAGGGCAGCGTTGAGTTTTGCGGTAAGCTCGACGCGCCCTTTTTTCATGCAAATGCCGAAGCACTCGTCCGGATCTCCAATCCAAACCGCCTTAAACGCGCTGTCTTCCCGTTCCAAATACGACACGGCGACCAAATAATCGCTGACGACCGCGTCAATCCGACCTAAGCGCAAGTCGTCGTAGGCGTTCATGACTTTGTCGTATTCCGACTTTGTAAAATTCAGTCCCTCCGAAGCCTTACGCTCCATAAAAAAGTCCGAGGCGCATTCCGCCTGATAGCCGATTTTTTTGCCTTTAAGGTCGGCGGGCTCTTTTATATCAAGCGCGGAATCCTTACGGACAATTATCGACTGCCCGTTTCCGATATAGGCGTCTGAAAAATCATAGCGGGCTTTGCGCATTTCCGTCATCGCGACCGCAGACACGATAATGTCATAGCGGCCGGCATCAAGTCCCGCAAAAATGCCGTCCCACGCGGTATCGATGAAACGAGGCTCAAGATTTAAGCGGCGCGCGCACTCGCGGGCAAGCGCAATGTCAAAACCGAGCGGCGTTTTGCCGTCCACCGCAAAATACTCAAACGGCGGATAACCGATTTCAACGCCGACTTTTAAAACGCCGTCTTCAAGCGTAAAGCCATTATGCGCCGTCTTTTTAGAACAGCCGGTAAGCGCAAACGCCGCTAAAAAAGTAACGAAAATGAGAGCTTTTTTTATAAACGCCTCCCGACTACGCGCAAAACCAGCGAAACTGCATTGAATATTTTTGCAAATTATATATAGAGAATTCATGAATGTCAAGAATTTATGCAAAAATTTCACAATATTTTGCATAAATATGCATTTTAGCGAAAAAAAGAAACTGCGAATGGAAAAAACGACTATTGCCCCGCTCATTACGAATCGTATACGCAGTTCAAGCGGCAGACGCCTTGCTCCTTTTCCCAGCCGCAACATCATTCATCGGTAAACGGAGCGGCGCCGCGCGCCTCAAACTCTCCGTACAGCGCGCCGAACATCGCCGCAAAGGAAAAGGAAGAATAACTGTAGCCTAAAATTATTTCATCCGCCCACTCAAGACCTGCGGCGTTTACCGGAGACATAATCGAAAAGACAACGACTTTTTTACCGCTATTTTTAAGGGCGCGCGCAAGAGCCGCGCTTTCCGCGCTGGAAACGCAGATGACAACCGAATCGTAAGCGGCGGCAGTCTCAACAAAACTGCCGCGAATCCGTTTGACGCCGTTTTGGGAAAGTTCATACGGAAAGCGGAATTCTCCGGCGTTTTTGTACCGCTTTTTGCCTTCGTCAAAAAACCGCGGAAGGGAACCCGCTAAAAGAACGTTACCTGCCTTTTCTGCGCTGAGAGGCAGCGCGGTTTGTTTTACGACGGTTATCGAACGGCACGCCTGCTCAAGAAAGAATTTTTGTCCATCACGGTCGGGGATAAAAAGTCCGATTTTCTCCGGTTCTGGGTAAAGAGGCGCCGCGCTGCCGCCTTTAAAATAGTCCAGTTTTGCCGAAAGCACGCGGAACGCCGCATCTTTTACGCGCGCTCGGAATTCGGGGTGTGCCGCCATGCGCTTCAAGGTGTCCGTCCAAAGTTCGTCCGAAAGTTCCGCCGTCGTCGAAGAAATCAAAATATCGTTTCCCGCTTCAATCGCCAGCCTGAACGCCGCAGTCAGTGAACCTGCAAAAATTGCAGCCCCGTTCATCATCATATCGTCAGTAATTATCAATCCTGCGTAGCCGAGTTCGCCGCGGAGCAGGTCGGTCAAAAAATACTTTGAAAGAGAAGCCGGCGCGCCGGTTTTGTCAATCTGCGGAAAACTTAAATGCCCCGACATGATTGCAGGAATGTTTTCGCGTATCAGACGCTTAAAGGGAACAAGTTCTCGGGAAGCGAATGTTTCAAAATCGATTTCTATGCGGGGAAGGAAAACGTGGGAATCGTAAGCGGTCGCCCCATGCCCGGGAAAATGTTTTGCCGTCGGAATGACGCCTGCCGCGAGGCTGCCCGCCGCAAACGCGCTTCCGAGAAGCGCCGCTTTAGCGGGATCGGAGCCGAACGAGCGCGTCCCGATAATCGTTGAATTGCGGTTTGTAAATAAATCAAGCGTCGGAGCAAAGTTCATGTTGATGCCGAGCGCCTTTATTTCACGGCTGATGTAAAACGCGCTATACCATGCGTCGGAAGGATAACCGGATGCGCCGATCGCCATATTGCCCGGCGTAAGAGCAGTTTCGCCTTTCACGTGCCGAATCCAGCCGCCTTCTTGGTCGGTCGCGACGAACAAGGGAATTTTAAATCGCCTACGCGCCGCGCTTTTTTGCAATGCGGAGACGGATTTTGCAAGCAATTTTAAGTCGCCGGTGTTCCAGCCGAAAACTTTTACGCTTCCAAGTCCGCGTTCAACCCAGCGGAACAACAAGTCTTCCGGTTCCGCACCCGCCCATCCGAACATCAGAATCTGCGAAAGCAATTCCGTGTCGGTCATTTTATCAGTCAACGTGCGGGCAAGTTCTTCATTCGGAATCTGGCTCCAAAAATCGACTTCCTCAGCCGGTTCGGAAAACAATGCCGCCGCATATAAAAGAAAACAGATACATGCAGCGATTTTTTTCATTTTTTGCCGAAATTGAGGGAATTGATATATTTTTCCGCCGCATAAGCCGCAATCGCGCCGTCGCTTGCCGCCGTAACAATCTGCCGCAGGACTTTTGAGCGCACATCGCCGGCAGCAAAAAGTCCCGGCACGGAAGTCTGCATCAGTTCATCGGTTTTGATATACCCCGCACTATCCTTTTCCACGTCGCCTGCCGCCGCCGTACGCGGATTCATACCGACAAAAACGAAAACCGCGCTCGTTTCAAGTTCTTTTACATTCCCCGTTTTGACGTTTTCAAGAACGATGGAAGAGACCGCGCCGTTTTCCCCCGCTTTGATTTCTTTGACAATCGAATCGTATTCGACGGAAATTTTTTCATGTTCGTTTATCCGGTCGATATTCAATTTTTGCGCGCGGAGCGTATCGCGGCGGTGAACGAGCGTAACCGTCTCGCCGAGAGAGGCAAGATACAACGCTTCCGTGCACGCAGAATCGCCGCCGCCGACGACAACGACTTTTTTATTGCGGAAAAAAGGTCCGTCGCAGACCGCGCAATACGAAACGCCTTTGCCGCTCAATTCCTTTTCGCCGGGAATGCCGATTGCGCGGTGCTCGGCTCCCGTTGCAATCAGCACTGCGCGCGCCGAATACGTTTCTTTCCCCGCCTGAACGATAAAGTTATCGCCTTCTTTTGTCAGAGATGAAACTTCTGCCGGAATAATTTTTGCGCCGAAGGCTTCCGCCTGTTTTTGCATCCTGTCAGCAAGTTCGTATCCGCTCACCGCAGGAAAAACGCCCGGATAATTTTCAAGGTCTGCTATTTGCAGAGCCTGCCCGCCGGAACCGGCGCTGTCAAGAACCACCGTCGAAAGACGCGAACGGGATGCGTACAAAGCCGCCGTCAGTCCCGCCGAGCCTGCCCCAATAATTAAAAAGTCAATGTTCGTCATACAATAGAATATAAAGAAATTTTATCTTGTGAACAATCAAAATAACGGAAAGGGGCTCTCCAAAAATTTCAGTTTTTGGAGAGCCCCCGCTATGTCAACGGACTGCGGCTTTGCCATGACCAGCCCGAAAAAAAGGACTGCCGTAAAGACAGTCCTTAAAGGTGCCGAACAGAATCGAACTGTTGCATAAAGGTTTTGCAGACCATCCCCTTACCACTTGGGTACGGCACCGAATTGACGGCAATATATCAAATAGGCGGATATTTTGCAAGCGGAATGCAAAAAGAATTTCTTTCGCTGCGACTTTCTGCACAGTCTTTCATGCTACCGCTTTGTGCTGAAAATCCGGTAATTCATCCATGGAAAAAACGGATGCGCGTTTTCAAGTTTCGTCAGCCATTCCGTGCTTACGGTATTCGAGCCGAGCGCATCAAACACTTCCGTAAAGTCGTTGATACAGCGGTTAAAATAGGAGCGCGCATAGTCGGAAAACTCATCGTCGTTTATCATCAAAGCAAAAACGGAAGACTGCGCAAGCATCAATTCCTTTGCGCCCGCATTCAAAAGCCGAGACTTTAGTCCCGTATCGGCAGGAAAACGGTTTGCCAAATCCACCATGCGTTCGCTCGCCTTCCGTACATAGCGCAGCATCCAGTTATTTTTGCCGGACAACAAATCCTCTCCGTAGCCCTGCCCTTCCGACGAGCCGAAATACGGAAAAATCTTCTGCAGTTTAAATTGATTTTGCAAAAGGTTTTTGCAATGCTCAAAACGGACTTCATTCGATTTTGCCGCCGTACGAAAAAGTTGTTCTATCCACCAAACGCCTTCCGGCCAGTCGGAAAGCAAAGACGAAGAATCAAGCGTAAACACCAATGAGAGATTTTTTTCATCAGGCAAAAGTTTTTCGGCAGCCGCAAGTTTGTCCGCTTTGCGGCGGATAAACCTTTCAGCGTCAATCGCGCACTGAGACGCCGCTTCTTCGGGATTGTAAATCGACTTTCCGCCCGCTTTTTTATTCCAATATTTATACCCGAGTTCGTAACGCGGACTTTCATCGGTAAAAAAGTTTGAAAGATATTCTTGAGGAAGTTCAAATCCAATATCGCGGTTTTGATTTTTATATGCTGACTGGAAAGCAAAGCCTTTGGAATCGAAAAGTTCCTCTCTAAAATCAGGATCGTTTCCGAACGCGGCAAGGGCGTGATCAAGCCGCGCCGGACAAAATATGCCCTTTTCTACGGGCGTTTCGGAAAATAAAAAACTCCGCGCATCAAGAATCGTGTAATTTATTCCGAACGCGCTGAGCGCATTTTCAACGCCGCGGCAGTAACCGAGTTCCGGAATCCAAAATCCGTCGGGCACCTCGCCAAAATAGCGCCGAAACTCATAAATGCCGGCTTCAACCTGCGCGCTCATCACCTCCGGTATTCCGCAATAATGCGGAAAAAATATTTCCGTGCCGCAGGTCGCAATCAATTCCAACGAACCTTTTTTGTGATATTCAAAAAATTTCTTTAATAATTTTTTACCGTACTGCAAAAAGCGTTTTTTATCGTCGCACGCTTTATCAAAACAATGCGCGGCAGCGTCCGCAAGTTCACGATTATTGTTGAGCCGCTCAAGTTCTTTTTTTCCGAGGTCAATGCGTTTATCAAGCCAGTCGATATACTGCGACTGTATCAAAGGGTCTTCAAGCAATGAGCACAAAATCGGCGTGAGTACAAGCCCCATCTTAAAAGGCACATTTTCTTCTTCAAGGCGCTCAAACGCTGAAAGCAACGGAAGATATAATTCGGAAATCGACTTAAATAATCTGTTTATCTGTGCTGCGTACTTTTTTTCATCTTCACCCGAGTATCTGACGTATTCTTGTCTGGCGCTTAATACAAGGATTAAATTTTTATCAGCCATTCCGCAAACTTATACCTCACAAAAAAGATTCTCTATGATTTTTATACATCTCAGCCATCAGTTTTTTTATGCCGGAAAGTTCAAGGACTGGAGAAACTTTTTTTGAATGTCCCGGACGGAAATCCGCAAGAAGAGATGAGCCGTGCGGCATTTCGATTGTCTCCGACGAAGCGAGAATATCGATAATCCCGTCAATATCGAAAATCAAATCCGCGCGCAAAAAGCGCATTCCGGAAGGAATGAACACATATTGACCGTTATCCCTACGATTTATTTGAAAATCAAAAAAATCATCGGGTTTAATTTGGTCTTTCTCTGAAAAACAACTGATACGTAAAACAAGTTGATTGATAGACGCCTTTCTCAAAGAAGAGGCATCCGATACGCTTATATTCCAATAGACGAATGCCCATGCGGGATTTCGCAGCACGATTGTTACTTCCGTTAAATTGTACGAACGCGGAAATAAATCGTCCGTACAGAGGACTTCAGCGTCGTCCATCGCAATATCGAATTCGCTGCCGTTTTTATCATTCGTTTCTGCGCATTCAAGAATATCGGAAATAAGCGCATTTCGATTGAAATTATCAGGAATTTCTAAACCGAAGCCGTCCGCAATCGTATTTAAGTCGGAGAATGTCAGCGTTTCTAAAACGGCTCTGCTTATATCAATATCTGCCATACCGGTTTAAAATCATAAAAAATAATAGACACCCGTACGCTTACAAAGCGCGCATAAAAAATGCACCGCAAAACAAACCGAACACTCTAAAACCAAACCCTTAAAGTCCAGTCTCTCAAATGCCCGAAGTTCAATACGCGGTGCATTCTGCAAAACACATCAATCTATTTCAAACACGTAGTAATGCGTTCAAGAACTTTCTTTCTGTCAAGCGGTTTGATAATATAGTTCTTTGCACCGAGAAGAAGCGATTTTTTTACAAGTTCTTCTTTTCCGAGCGCGCTGACCATAACGACTTTAGCGTTTTTATCAAATGCCATAATTTGTTCAAGAGCCGTAAGACCGTCCATCTTCGGCATTGTTATGTCCATAGTAACAAGATCGATGTTGGGAAACAATTCTTTATATTTATCAACACCTTCTTTCCCGTCCGCAGCGGTCGTAACGACTTCATAACCTTCGCTTGTTAAAATCTGCCCCAACTGCTTTGCAACGAACATGGAATCGTCGACAACCATTACTCTAAAAGCCTTGCCGTCCGCTTTTACGCCTTCAGGCGGACGCTCATTTATTGCCGGAAAATCCTGTTTTGTCTTCATATCCTTATCTCCTTTTATGCGCGCTCACGAATTGCGACATTGACTTCAATCTTTCCGCATTCCGTTATGAGGGGAACAATCAACGCTTCAACGCTTTCAGAAGTTCCTCCGAGCGCCGCTATCTCCATTTTTTGCCCAACGAACAATGCAGGCGGAGTCAGGTCGAACTTAAAATTAAGTTCGTGCAACTTTGTAACTGCCTGCGCCGTAATAAGATTCGCTAATTCGCTGATCGTCGCTTTTGCAAGATCATCAAATTCCGGCAACTCCTCTCCGTTCATTTTCGAAGCGACATTCAAAGCCGTTTCAAGCGTCATATCGAACAATACGCGCCCCTCAACATCGCCTGCAAGTCCGACAAGGGCTGCAACCCCCATAACAGGCATTGCGGTAGACTTCAAGTAAAGCGCTCCACGCTTCACTTCGCTTCCATCAAGCACCTCTTTCAAAATCCTGTAGGATGTTTCGACAAAAGGATTAATATACTCGACTCTCATTTTTTTCTCCTTATTGCTTTTTGTATATTGTAATCAAATCTTCCGTATGTTCAATAAAACCGCAGGAATTCGGAAGTTTTTCATTATCGCCCACGATAGCGACTCCATTGCCCTTCACTTTCTCATCAAAGTCATTAAGCACGCTACGCAAAGATTCCTCATCAAAGAAAGAAAGCAAATCCCGTGAGAATATAATATCAATTGCAGGCAGAGCATTCGCGTGCCGGCAATCATGATACTCAAACATAATACTGTCTTTTACCTGCGGAGAAAACACGTAACTGCCTAAAGCATTTTTTGTCAAAAACGGAGCAAGCCATCC
This sequence comes from Treponema sp., assembly GCA_052169915.1. GTDB lineage: Bacteria > Spirochaetota > Spirochaetia > Treponematales > Treponemataceae > Treponema_D. The sequence continues at coordinate 13,087 of JBQNBN010000014.1, read as the reverse complement.
GCCCGCCTCGCTTTCAGGTACCGTAAGCATTGCGGCATTGGAAACGCCGAGCAAATCGACATCCTGCGCATAAATCTTTATCTTTGCGCCTTGATACCGATTTATAAGCAGACAGGCAAGACAATATGTTTCCATACCGTTGCCGCAGCCGGGATTCCAAACGACAATCTGTTTTGCGGAATTATCCGGCAAAGCCGCTTTTATCGCATCTGCATAGTCCGCCTTCCACCAGTTTCCTGTCGATTTCGACCAGAACGGCTTTAAAAACTCATTAGCATCTTTTTCACTTTGAAGCTGATTTGTTTTTCCCGTATTCCCTGAAACCCATTGCTCAAAGTGTTTTTGCACCCAATCTTTATTTATATCGGAGACAATAAAGTTTTTAAAATTTTTCAAAGCTTCTATCAAAAATTTATAATCTTGATCAAAAGTATTAGCTTTATTGTCCTTTTCTACCTCTGCCGCCGCCGTCTTTTCTGGCTCTGCAACAGGCGCACTCGCCGTCGGTGCCGCAACAGGAGCGACATGAATTGCGGCAGGCGACACAGACGGCAATTCTTCACGATGTGCAACGGCTTCTTGCGTTTCTTTTGAGAAAATACGTTCTACATCGAGAAGAATATAAAGCCGCTTATTATTTTCCACGACGCCGGAAATATATTTGACGTTTATATCGCCGAATAAAGGATGTGGCGGCTGCACGGCGCTTTTTTGAACGCCGACAACCTTGTCGATTTTATCAACGACAATTCCGAATGTCTGCTCGTCAACATTGAGAATCAAAAGATTTTCAAGTTCGGAAGAACGAGATGCCGGCAACGAAATATTGAAAAACAGGCGCATATCGAGAATCGGAATAATCTCTCCGCGAAGATTGTATACGCCGATTACAAACGGCAACGTATTCGGTACGTACGTAAAATTACCAGCTTTCGCAATTTCTTTGACATTCATAATGTCAATCGAATAATCTTTACCGGACAGAGCAAATGTTACCATTTTAAAATCTATAGTAGTTTGACTTTCTCTATCGCGTTCTCGTTGCTCCGCAGCGGATTTTTCCGCAACTGCAACGATCGGTCCTGAGACTTCTTCATCCGACACTAAAATGGATTCTATAGTCATATTTATCCCTCTACATTACTTTCGATTCAAGCACCTTTGCAGATGCCGCGCCCGCTTTCATACTCAAGTCAAGCAGTTGACTGACATCGATAATCAACGATACGGAGCCGTCTCCAAGTATCGACGCGCCGGCAATTCCCGGAGAATTCGTAAACTGATCGCGCAACGGTTTAATAACAACATCTTCCTCACCGACAAGAGAGTCAACCATTACGCCGACTTTTTTGTCGCCGGAGCCTACAATAACGATATTGCAGTATTCATCCATTGACGATTCTTTTATTTGGAAAAGGCGCGAAAGCCGCAAAACGCTTATAACTTCATTGCGGACATTCAAAACTTCATAACTGTCGATCGTTTTAATTTCAGCAAGCTTTATGCGCTGACTCTCAACAACGGAAGCGATAGGAATTGAGTACACTTCCTTTCCGACCCGAACAAGCAAGCCTTGTATAATTGCAAGCGTAAGCGGAAGCTTTATGCTAAATGTCGTTCCCTTATCACGAACGGACGATACGGTTACCGTTCCGTTCAGTTTATCTATCATCGTTTTCACAACATCAAGTCCGACGCCGCGCCCCGAAACATTCGTTATTTTCTCAGAGGTTGAAAATCCCGGAAGGAAAATAAGCTGAAACGCCTCTTGATCCGTAAGAACTTTGTCCGGATGGATAAGTCCGTTCTTTATCGCTTTTTCACGCACCTTCGACTCATCGATTCCGGCTCCGTCGTCGGAAATATCGATTACAATCAAGTTTCCTTCATTGGAAGCTTTTAAAAGAACTCGTCCCGTTTCAGACTTACCGGCTTTTAAACGTTCGGCAGGAGCTTCAATTCCGTGGTCAACGGAATTTCTTACGCAGTGCATAATCGGATCAAGCAAGTCTTCAACGACGGATTTATCAAGCTCCGTATCTTCGCCTTCAATAACAAGCTCAATCTTTTTATTCAAATCGCGCTGCAGGTCGCGCACAACGCGGGGGAAGCGGCTGAAAATCTGGTTAATCGGAACCATTCGTATTTTCATGACGCCTTCCTGCAATTCTCCTGCTATGCGGCCAAGATTCTGCGTAGAAGAGCGCAATCTTGACGCAAGGCTTTTAAGGTTTGCGTCATCCGTGTCAAAAATAGAATCGATTTCACCGTAATCTTTTATAATCGAATCTCGCACTTCTTTGGGCGGCGCGCCGTTTTTTATCTGCTCAAAATACGACGGCAGCCGCTCGAATAAACCGTGCACGGACTCTTTAAATGAATTTTCCGAATTAATAAAATTAGTAAGCTCATCTGAAAGCTGAACGGAAAGCTGATTAAACGAAGCCTTATTGATTACAATTTCACTTACAAGATTTAAAAGATAGTCAATGCGGCGCGAGTCTACGCGCAAAACGGAACTTTGCTGCGACGAATGCCCCGAATCTTTTTTCGTATCGTTTTGCTTTTGGGGAGCGGCGGCTTTGGGCGCTTCCGGCTTGGCCGCAGACGCACTCTCTTTTATACTTTCTTCAATAGAAAGCTCGGAAGCGGACGCCTCCTGTTCCGATGGGGCAGTACTTCCCGCCGCTTTTTCAGGACCGGAGATAACTCTTGCATCTACGGCAAGCGTTACATCGCCTAAAAATGCGGCATCTTCTATTTTTTCCTGAGTTTCTTTAGAAGCTAAATAATAATAAACGAACTCGTAAAACTCATCTTCATAAAGCGCGTCAAAATCCGGGACCGTTTTTAGAACGACGCCGATTGATTTTAATGCGGCAAAAACTTGAATTCCTCCGACGGAATTCATTGGATTGCTTTCATCAAATTTTACCGAAACGCACCAAAGCTTTTGTCCTTCTTCGCACGCTTCTTTGAGTTCACGGAAGTCCGCATCGGAAAGCTCTTGAACCGCAAAACCGGAAGCGGCAACAGGCGCGGGAGCGGCAGGCTTAGGCGCAGCAGGTTTTGCAGCCGCCTTTACCGCAGAAGATTTTGAACCTTTTTTACCGCTTTCCGGTATATATGAATGAAGCTTTTCCACCAGCGAATCTATATTTTCAGAATAAATATTACCGTCCGCACGGGCTTCCAGCATCGCTTTTATGACATCGATTGAAGAAAGCAAAACATCGACGACGCCTTCATCAACCCGCAGTCTGTCCGAACGAATTTCATCCAAGACATCTTCTACTTTATGCGTAAAACCTGAAAGTTCCGTCATTTCCACCGTTGCGGAACCGCCTTTAAGCGTATGCGCCGCGCGGAAAATTTCATCTATGGCTTCATGATTTGTCGGGTCGTTTTCTACAACCAGAATATTGCTTTCAAGCGTATCGACCTGTTGTTCGGCTTCGGCAAAAAAGTCCTTTAGAAGCTCTTCATTATTTGGATCAAGGTAATCACTCATGTAAAACATTATATACTGTTATTTTCATTATTCAAGTGATTTAGGACACGATTTTAGCTTTTTGACAAAAGAAATCCGCAAATGCAATCGAAAGCGCAGCATAGAAATGTTGCAATCGTTTTTTATTCCGACTGTAAAACTTCCCTTTCGCAGTCGTTTTAATAAGGAAGATAAATTCTGCCGATAATGCAAAAAGATTTTTTACTTTCTTCTAAAACAGTGGAGCGTCGCATGAAAAATAAATTGACTAAAATCCTAGCGGTAATTTTGACGGCGGGAACGTTTTGTTACGCGGACGTATTTTTTTCAGGCTTTGCCGGAGCAAAAGCGGACATCACCTCCGATAAAACTTCGTCCGGCTTTGACCCGCGCCTTAATATCCAGTCGTTTTTTTCAGGACAGCTCACGCTTTCGGAAAATATACTGTTACGCGGAGAATTTTCGCTCCGTACGGCGGACTTAATAGAAAATTCGATATTCAAATCGACGGCGGCGGAGTTCCAAATCGATGAAATTTCCGTGCTTTTCAGACGGCCGGCGCTCAATGCAGTCAATTATATCGCTGCATTCATGGGCACCTACGAACCCATCGGCTCGGATATTTTTTTGCGCCGGTATTTTGGAATACAGCCGGTCGCCTCTCATCTGATGGAAAGTTGGCTCGGCCTTGCAGGCTCGGTCATTTATCCGGTGTTCGGTATGGGCGTTGCCGACGTCGTGAAGTTTTCGTCCCAGCCCATTGCGACGGGCATCTACGTCTACTTCAATCACGAAGCGGCGGAAAGTTACGTTTTCAATGCGGACGCGCGCTTTGCCTGCGCTTATCGATTTTTTACGTTCGATTTTGCAACGGGAATCGGCGCGCCTTTGAACAATAAGCACAAAGACGACACTTTCGTCGCGATAGATACGGTGTATTGGCGCGGCGGAATGAATGCGCTCATCGGAAACAACTATACGACGTCGCTTTTCATTCAGGCGGGAGTTTCTGAAGTTCCTTTCCGCAAAGAAAACGAAACGTTCGAATTCAACGAGCAAAAAGCCTATATTCTTATAGAACCGCGATTTAGAGCAAAAGGCTTTCAAATGAACATATCGGCGTTCAGTCTGCCGCAGGAAACCGTCGATAAAATGATTTTTATCAGCGACACCCTCGGCGCAAATGTTGAAGTGTTTACGGACGATTTATATATAAAAAACAAAATGTTTATATTCGGCGTGAATGCCGCGCTTACATTTTCCGGCAAAACCTTTATGGATTTAAAAGACGCCGCTTCTCTCTTCGACAAATACACGATTGTAACTGCGCCCTATCTTGCCACCGGCTTTTACAGCGGAGAACTCCGCGCAATGCTGCAAACGCGCCTCACCGACATCATCGACAACAAAATCTATTCCGCGTTTACGCTCAACATCGGATATAAGACGCAGTTTTAAGTTTTGCGTAAGACCGACTGGAAAAGCGGGATTTAAAACCTAAAAAACGTTCGCAAAGACGGCAAAATAACCTTTGCATAAATAAAAAAAGCCTCCGATTTTCCGCAAATGCGGCTCGGAGACTTTTTAACAAGTCCGGCACGATAAAACTGAAAAATCCGGACGCTAAAACCGTATCGTTCACGGAAGCAAGACCGGCTCGTAAGCCTGTCTGCCCCGCGCTCAAACGTTTTTAATTTATTTACATGCGCTCCATTGTGCCGGAAACGCTCAACACACTGCCTTTCAGCATAAAATTCAATTTGCTTTCATAGTGATAGGCGGCATCGGAGTCGAACGTATCGGCTTCCAAAACATATTCAACTCTGTCCCAGTCCAAGTCGGACATTTTTGAAGGATCGCCGTTCGTTTTCAAATATTCAGGCTTGATCATAAACTTGCCGTCTTCGGTTTTATCAATCACGCCTTTGGCTTTTCTTGCGCCCGTCAACAAGTCGAACTTTCCGTCTTTACCGGTCTTCAGTTCAAAAACAGTGTCTTTCCGTGCAAAACGAGCCGTTATAACGCCGTCGGTCTTCGTTACTTTTAAAGCGCAGTTTTCCGCCAAATTCCAGTCGTTGATAGCGAACAAAAACAAAACGCGCAATCCGGACGGAATCGCCGCTTTTTTGTCTTCCGCCGGCTCGCTGTAACGGACGACGTTAAAGCCCTTTGTAGAACCCTTCATGCTTGCGCCGGAGACCGCGTCAAATTTATCTTTTACCGTCTCTCCGTTTCCGACAGTCCAGTTAAAATAATTCGCTTTGTTCTTTTTTGCAACGTCCATCTTGTAATCAATCTTGACGCTGGTAGAATTGTCCGCGGCGAACGCCAGTCCCGCAACCAAAAGAAAAGCAGCCGTAAATGCTCCCGCTCTCATCTTTTTCATCTTAAAAACTCCTAAATATGAGATTGAATATTATCCGGCGCGTCGGCACGAACAAAACCATGACGCAGCGCCGAAATATGAAAATGATTATATCGATTGAGAAAAACAAGGCAAAGTATAAGAAGAAAATTTTATCCGTTATTGAGACTTTTTTTATTGATAAAAAAACCGACTTTTACTTCGGTCGGCAAATGCAAAGCAACCCCCTTTTATGCAAGTTTCGCGCGTGCAAAACTTGCAGCGGATGGAAATAAGTTAAACGCTTTACAGACGCGTTACCCATCCGCCATCCCCTCTCCTAGCGTTTGACGACGTTCGGAAGTTTAGGCTTTGTTTCGCGGCGGAAAAGATATTTGAGCGGATGAATGTCAAACGAATTGGATGCCCAGCCGCCGACTGCGTTTAAGTCGATAATGCTGCGGCTGACAGGGTGCTGAATCGGGATAACGAGCGCTTCATCGAGTAAAAGTTGTTCCGCCTGCGACAAAAGTTTTACGCGCTCCTCGCTTCTTTCTTCCGCCGCCTTTGCAAGCAGCCGGTCGAATTCGGCATTGCTCCAGCCGCTGATGTTGAGCGTTGAAGACGAGCGGTACAATTCCAAAAAGGCAAGCGGGTCTGCAAAGTCGCCGATCCACGTGTATGAAAAAATATCCGAATCGTCGCTTTCTATTGAACTCAAATAACGCTCGGAAGGCAATTCTTTTATCATCAACTCCACGCCGAGCGGCTTCCACGCCTCTTTTAGCAATTCCGCCTGCGCTTTTGTCCGCTCTCCGTTGACTGCAAACGTAATTTTGAGCGTTTCGCCGTCAGCAATTCCCGCCGACTTCCGCGCCTCTTTCATCAAAAAAGACGCCTGTTCCGCATCCGTGTAAACGTAGCCCTGCGCCTGCGGATAGCCGTTGAGCGGATACACGAAGGTTTGCGCCTTTACGAACACGTCTTTTCGAAGTTCGTCCCACGGCACGGCTTCCAAAAGAGCCGCGCGGAACTCCGCGTTGTCCCACACGCCGCCTGTCATCTTAAAAAAAAGATATTCGGTCGCAAACTCAGCGGAAAGATGAATCGTGTCTTTGTCGATGAGCCGCTCCATGTCGACGGAAGAATTGAGCCAGTGCGCCGCGCCGGTATTGAATGCAAACGTGTTTTCCGCGCTGTCGTCGCGCACCAAAAACGTTATTTTTTCAAGCGGCACCTTTTCCGCATCGTAATAGCGGGCGTTCTTATTGAGAATAAATTCGTCCTTTGTGCGGCGCTCAAGCGTAAAAGCGCCGCTGTACACGCCCTTTTTTTGCGGGACGACTGCAAAAGCGGACATACAAAGGATTTTATGCAAATGCGGAGCGGGAGCCGTCAATTTGACTGAAAGCACGGTGGGACTTTGAACGCTGATCCCGACGGACTCCGCGCCCGTTTTCCCTAGCCGGAAATCTTTTGCGCCTGCAACAATGTCCAAAAGGGAAGCGTACGGAGCTGCCGGATTCGATAAAAGCGAAAGCCACGATTTTTTTACGTCGTCCGCCGTTATCGCGCTTCCGTCGCTGAACGCAAGTCCGCTTTTTAAAACGAATGTCCAGCGTTTTTTGTCGCGGGAAACTTTAAAACTTTCGGCAAACGCGTTTTCAGGCTCAAGCGTTACGGGGTCGTACGAAAACAAGCCCTCGTACAAGCCCGTCAAAATCTGCGCTTCCGAACTGTACGCCGCTGTGTGCGGATTTAAATCGTAGTCGTGCGCGTATTCAATAACCGTAAGATTTGTTAAAAGAGGATTTTTACTTTTGCCGGAATTGCTTTCGCCTGACTGCTCTTTTGCGCCGGAGCCGCTGTCGGCGCACGGCATAAAAGGCGCCGCCGTTTGTGCGGATAAGCCGCCCGCGCATAAAGATACGCAGAGCGCAAGCAGCGTCATACGTTTTTGCATTGTACGTTTCATATTATCCGGCGTTCGTTATGCCGATTTTTCGCATCCGCTCAGCGTCTTCAACGTAGGAAACGTATTCTGCGCGCCGCGCGTTGGATTTTATAATCGCGTTTTTGACGGTTACAAGGTCGATTTTCAATCCCTTTATCGATTCGCGTAACTTTGACGGCGCGCGCGCTTTAAAATAATCGTCCGCCGCATTCAAAAGAGTCAGGGTTTCGTTATTTTCCGCAATCTGCTTATTTAAAAACGACAAAATAATTTCTTCCGGCGCGGTAAATATTTTGCGGTATTCGCCGCTGTTCCGGTTTTCAAGGAGCGTATAAAGTCCCGCTTTCCGCGCAAGATTCGAAATAAAAAGATTTATATCGACGTCGCGCTGCGTTTTCGTCTCTTTTTTCGCGTCGATAATCAAAAACGTGTATATCAATTCCGGTTCTTTGAGATTAAACGCCTTTCTAAACACTCTTTTGAGTTTGTCAAAAACGGAATTATGACTTTCTTCAAGAATTTTAACGTTCGTCATCAATTTTTGCACGATTTCGTTGTACACCGCGCCCAAAATGACAAGAGAATGCACAGAATCCAGCAGCAACAGTTTCGTATTGACTTCAGTCTGCGCCTGCGAATCGTCTTTTTTCTCAGGAATTTTCAGTCCGTCCAGAACTTTCGACTGCAGTTTTTCCTTTCCAGACGATAAATCTTCGTCAACGATTTCCGCAATCAACTCGCCGTAATACGCTTCTTTCCCCATGAGACTGGGAAAAAGCCGTTTGATTTCAGCGGTTTCCGCCGCCGGAGAAGACAAATTTTTGTTATAGGCAGCATTTTGCTGAATTTTTAGGCGCACATTGAGTTTGTACGTTTCGCGGTAAAAGTCAGAAAGCTCTTTGAGCATCGCTTCTATTTCCGAAAGCGCTTTGGACGCTTTGGACGCAGAATCGTTGAGCATACTCAGCGTTATTTTTTGAATGCCCTTCCGCGCATCGACTAAAAGCCCCGCCAGTCCGCGCGTATTCGGGTGCGTACTGTTGGAACTCAGGTTTGTCCACAAAAACGATATGTTTAAGTCGTGCAGTTTTTTTATTTTTTGAATGTTCAGTTTTTCCACTGAAAACTTTACGTACGTGCACACATAATCAATAGTACTTTCGTACTCCGAAAAACGCTCGCCGATAACAACGCCCTTATCCGTATCGGAATACGGCGTATCGACGGGAGCAGTTATATCGGAAATCTTTTTTTCAAGTTTATACGGATCTGGAGTTATAAGGGCGCGCTGAAGGAGGATACTGTAAATATTTTTTATGCATGTGTGTAAAAGCCGGTAATTTTCCAGCAGTTTCGGAAGCTCAGCGAAGTTAAACCAGTCTGTTTTTTCTTTTACCGCAGTTTTCAGCGTGTCGAGATAATTATCCATGTCATTATTATCGGCATTGAACATTTTATATTTAGTAAACTTCCTAAAATCTAAAATAGGAACAGAACATGCAGGGCTGACTGTCTAAGCCCCCTTTCCCCGTCGCCCGTTTAAATCCTCACCTTTAAGCCCGCCGCAAACATTCCGCTGTTCATCGATCCTTGCGTAAAAAGCGGTAGGTTTTATTTCTTAAAAATATCACTATGAGTTCCTGTATCAACTAAGGTCAAGACAAGAATATCATTGTCTTTGTAATATAATAAAAGCCAATTCGATAACTTCGTTGTCGAATTGGTCGACGAGTTCCAAAGCGCACAAATAGCGCGATTTGGAACATCGCATTTCAAAGTAACCTGTTCCGAAACTGAAGTTTCCGAACAGGTTTAATAAAAGCCAATCCGGTTGAATATGACATTCCCAAACACCTTTGAAGTTTCCAGTAAGTTCATGATTTCGATGGTTTGCTTCTAATGGTTTATCCGTCCGCAATTTCTCAACGATATCTTCTAAAAGAGATATATCCAATCCTCGTTTTTTTACTAATTTGAAACTGGCCTTGAACTGATTAGTCTTTTTCAATTTATAAGTCATTATTCACAATCCGCAAATAATTCCCCTGCCGAAGAATATGATTTTGTTTTTGAATCACTGCTAATTTTTTTTGCTTCTTCAATTGCAGATAATGTATATTCTGAAAAAAACTCTTGCGGCGGAACAATATCAAAAGGAATTTTTTGTTGATTAATCGCTTGTTTAAGAAATAAACGAATTGCTGTTGTTATATCTAATCCGAGCGAGTTAAAAAGAGCTTCGGCTTCTTTTTTTGTTTCCGTATCAACGCGTGTTTGTAAAATTGCTGTTGCCATATATTTACCCTCGAATAGTATTTAAATGTATTTGCAATGTTTTACAAGTTTACTGCATAAGAAACGCAGGCAAACGGAACCACGTATTATCATTCAAGTCCCCTTTTCCGGTCGCCCGTTTAAATCCTCACCTTTAATCCCGCCGCAAACATGCCGCCGTTCATCGAGCCTTGCGTAAAAAGCGGACCGCACGGCAGATAAAAGCGGACTTCAGGCCCCAGTTTGATTTTTTCAGTCATTTGAAACAGATAGGCGAACGACGCTTCCAAAAAGAGAAAGTTTGCGTTTTTCCAAAAATATTTGTTGATGGCGTCAACGTCGCTTTGCGCGCTTCCCGTTTCGCCCGACTCGGATGAGTCAACGCCGGAGGAAAGAATAGCGCCGCGCGCAAGAATTGCGAGTCCCGTTCCCAATTCAAAAAAATGAGTTTGCCGTATGTCGAACGTAAAAACCGCCGGCAAGTCGAGCAAAAACGCCAGAGAAGTCGCCGTTCGGTTTTCGATTTCCGCAGGTTTTGCAATGCCGTCGTCGTATAAATAATAATTGGTAAAAAACGAAAGACGCGGCTGAAATGAAACGAGTTTGTCCGCCGGAACGGAAATGCCGAATCCGAACGGGTACACAATGGGCGACGGCGCGCTTTTATGCGATGAATCCGTATTGAATATGACGGCAGGCGTAAAAGCGAAAATAAAATCTACGTCGGGACGAGCGCGGTTTGTGCGTTCGGTCTCTATCGCGTTTTGCACGTCTCCGCTACCTTCCCCGCCGTCGCCAGCGGACTCCGCGCTGCCGTCTTGAACGCCGCCTTCCGTTTCCGCGCTCTCTTTTGCCGGCTGCAAAGTGCGTTCAGTCCCTTCGGCTGTCTCCTGTCCGTACAAAAAAGAAAAAGACAACAATAAAGACGTTAAAAACAATGCTTTTTTCATATTAAACGCTCCGTTTAAAAGTAATCGGCTAGTACGGTATCAAGATTTACGCGGATAAAACCGCTTTGCGCTGTTTCGTAAAACGAAGTCTGCTCCCACGCCGCATAAAAATGCGCGCCGGAAAGGGCAAACGCGCCGTACTGAAAACCTGCTGGAAGTTTGGGCAGTTTTAATGCGGTAACTTTGCCGCGCTTTATCAGCGGACGACCGTCCGGCGCTCCTTGAATAAAAACCGAACCGTCGGAAAAAACCGCCGCTGCCCACGCAGGACTTAAAATCGCTTCCGCATACACCGGATGCGCGCCGCCTGCTCCGCCCGCACTCCGCACAAACGTTACCGGACTGTGCCCGCCCGCATTCCTGCACTTCACTTCAAAACTCATCGACTTCGGCAGATGAGCAAACAGCGTCTTTAAGCGTTCCGGCGCGTCGGCAAAATCGAAGTTCCGCTTTGCCCGTCGGAAACTTTCCACATCGGTTTCTTTAATAAGAAGATTTTTTTCAGCGGAAGCGGGCGTTATTGCCGTCAACTCCTCTTCCATCTGGAAAGTTACGTACGAAAATTCAATTTTCTCCGTTCCGCTGCGCTTTACCGAGCACGTCCAATGCTGCCCGTCCCACACAAACGCCGTTACCTCCTCCCCGTCTTCAAGTCCGAGGTTGTCCGCGTTCACAACCGGAATGGAAACCGACTGCGGCACGGAAAATTGAATGAGAAAGGGATGCATAACAGATGTGCGATTTACCGCCGTATCGTTGAAAAAGGCGTTTTTATACACTGAATATAGCGGCGTTTTATGAAAAAATACCAGATTTCCTGCGCTCCGTCCGTCAAAAATACTTTCATCAGGATATAAAGCGGGTTTTCCATCCGCGATCTTAAGAATTCCCAGCCGGTTGACGACTGCATATGCGTTCGGAGAAGCCGTATCGTTCGTTTGAGGACTTGCGCACGACATGTCGGAAATCCGCACCGCTTGAGTCCACGGCTTACTTACTGCGCGCGGAACGTCCTGCAACCGCCGCACTTCCGAAAAACCGTGCTCCGTAAAATAAAACCACGAGTGACTGGACTTGTTCACCGGAATCGCCGCCGGCATTTCGCCGGCTTTATCATTTGAACAGGAAAGAATTGGTATCGAAAGCAACAGAGCCGAAAGGCGCACCGACTGTAAAAGCGTTTTCATCTGAGCAGAGTGTATAACGTATGGCGGGGGTTTTGCAAGCGGAGGGAGTGCGGGCGGTGGTTACTGTGTTTAACAGATATAACGGGATTGCCGCCTGCTGTATGTTTTTCTATGAAAAACGTACAGCAGATAGGATTTTGATAAAACGCATTACGGGACGAGTGTGTTTCATCGGAAGCGGCATTGGGCTTGAGAGAAATTATTGTAAAGAACCTGCCGACTCGCGCTGGTTGCACCGGATTAAAACCTACTGGAACGTCGACGAGCAAAACGAAGCGCAAAAGGAATTTGAACATTTTTTGCGCCGTCTTATTGTGCTCAGGGGCGCAGAACCTCTTTTGGGCGGCAACGACGTGTATTTTTACGACGTGCAAAGCCCGCACGTCTTTACATTCCGGCGCAGCACTGTTCACGTGGTCGCAAATTTTTCAGAAACGCCGTCGACATTTTCAACCGGCACGTGATAGGATGAAAATGCGGATTTGCTTTCCGGCAAACTCTACAAAAACCGCGTTCCGCTGGAACTTGACGCGTATCAAGTCCTCCTGCTCAAAGAACGGATGTGATTTCCAAATGGGGAATTTCCTGCGGAGCGGAAGGAATTAAAAAAAGTCAGCATGTGAAAAAAATCTGAGGGAATGGATATGCAGAATACAAAAATCGACGTTACGGTGGTGCTCGACAAAATTTTGATTTATTCTACGCCCGTGCGGGAAATAAAACCGTCTTTCGTAAGCGCGTCGAGTTTTTTACTGAGCGTTACCGCAGTCTTGCCCGCGTTTCCGTTGCGTACCGAAAACGTCGCTTTTGAGCCGTCGGCAAGCGTCATTTCTATAACGTTCTCCCCGCCGTCGTCCGCGCTGGTCTTTGTCTGCGTCAACTTTTTCA
>JBQNBN010000013.1:0-41002 GCA_052169915.1 Treponema sp. | reverse complement strand
CCCGCCACAAGAGCCTTTTTTCCGCGAGTTTTCGTGAGAAAACTCGTGCGGACGGGAACTTCGTTTTATCATTCACACCCCGTTCTACGCCGTCCGCAGAAACTCGTGCTGGCGGCACCCCGTTAAATCTTTCAAACGCCATCCTCTGCCGCCAGCAGTTTCATTGACGAAAGCGCTTCAATCCGATAGTATGCAACTCTATATCAAAAACGGGTTTAGCCTAGAAACGTAAATTTCGGGGCGGGCGCAGCGCTCTCTCCGTGGAGGTATACAGTGGTCAAAATCAGACTGAAAAGATTCGGTACGCAAAAACGTCCGTACTACCGCGTGGTGGTGCAGGACGCGCGAAAGCCGCGCGACGGCGTTTGTATCGAGGAAATCGGGACTTTTATGCCGATTGAGGCGGAAGAGCGTCAGGTTTCCATCGATATGGAGCGCGCAAAGTACTGGATTGGAGTCGGCGCGCAGCCGACGGAAACCGTCGCCAAACTTATGAACCGCCAGATTGCAAAGCAGTCGAACTAAAGGCAGGGCGTAAGATGGAAAAAGACCTTATTGAATATATCGCAAAATCGTTGGTCGACGAGCCGGACTCCGTTACGGTAACGGAAACGGAGAACGACAGAGGCGCGGTGATTCAGCTGAAAGTCGCGGACGGCGACGTCGGCAAGGTTATCGGAAAGTACGGCCGCATTGCAAAGGCAATGCGCACGGTGCTGAGCGCGGCTGCAGTCAAGGACGGCAAACGCGTAAGTCTTGATATTCTCGACTGAGATTCAAGTTTCCGATGAAAGACGGACAGTTTATTGTTGGTTTTATCCGCGGCGCGCACGGCGTTTCGGGTGAATTTAAGGTTGAAAGCGCTTCCGGTTATTACGAACATATTGCGGCGCTAAAGGAAGTGACTTTGAGGAAAGGCTCCGATTCAAAAAAATGCAGAGTGGAGTCCGCTCGGATTGGATGCGATTCCTTGTATATGAAAACGGCGGAAATCAATTCTCCCGAAGAAGTCTTGAAATTCAAAGGCTGGGGATTGGAAACGCCGCGAGAGTACGCTCATCCGATTGAAGAAAATGAGTGGTACATCGAAGACTTAAAAAACTGTTCCTTAATTTGGAGTGGAGACGGAACGGCAGCGGGAACTGCGCCTATGCAAGTCGTAGGTACAATCACAGACGTATTGGAAGGCGGAGCAGGGCACCTGTTAGAGGTTTCCCTTTCCGAGAGTTGCGCCGCTCTTACGGACAATGTTAAACGGACGGCAGCCGGCAAGGCGCGCACGGTTTTTGTGCCGCTTGCTTTTGAGCATGTACGCAACGTCGACATTGAAAACAAGACGATTCAACTGATGCACCTCTGGATTCTGGAGTAAATCCATGAAATTTACCGTGCTGACCTTATTCCCCGATATTCTGCGCGCTTATTTTGAAAACTCAATCATGGCGAAAGCAGTTGAAAAGGGAATTATTGCCTACGCTCTTGTCAATATCAGAGATTTTGCCTCTGATAAACACAAGACTTGTGATGACGCTCCGTACGGCGGGGGAGCCGGTCAACTTATGATGGCCGAACCTCTCGGCATGGCTTTGGACAGCGTGGAGGCGATGAAAAAGCGCGTAATTTACGTTACGCCGAGCGGAAAGCCTTTTACGCAGAAAAAAGCGCAGGAACTGAGCTTTGAGGACGAACTGGTATTTATCTGCGGACGGTACGAAGGCATCGACCAGCGGATAATAGACCGTTACGCGGACGACGAGATTTCGATCGGCGACTACGTGATGTCCAGCGGGGAAGTTGCGGCGGAAGTGATGATTGATACAATCTACCGTCTTGTAGGCGGCGTCATTTCCAGCGAGTCCCTTGTTGAAGAAAGTTTCAGCGGCGGACTTCTTGAGTATCCGCAGTACACGCGGCCGCCGGTGTACAAGGGAAGCGCGGTGCCGGATGTGCTATTGTCCGGCAATCACGAGCGTATCAGGAAGTGGCGACTGGAAAAGAGAATCTTAAAGACTTTGCGGAACAGGCCGGATATGATTTGTGCCGCAAGGACGAATGGAACGCTCTCTTTGGAAGTCGAAAAGATGATTGAGGAAATAACGGAGCAGACGCGGATAAAAAAACGGAAAGCCAAGTGCGTTCCGGCAGCGTCTGCAATTTCAGGAGATTTATAATGGATCTTATTAAAACCATTGAAGAACGGCAAAAGCGCCCCGGCGCTCAAGAATTCAGCGTAGGCGATACGGTAAAAGTGTTTTTCAAAATCGTAGAAGGAAAGACGGAGCGCATTCAGGTGTATGAAGGCGTCGTCCTTTGCAAAAAGCACGGCGGCGCGCGCGAAACGTTTACCGTCCGTAAAGAATCGTACGGAATCGGCGTTGAGCGCGTATTCCCGTATAATTCGCCGCGTATCGTAAAAGTCGACATTGTGCGCCCGGGTAAAGTCCGCCGCGCAAAACTGTATTACCTGCGCGATAAAATCGGTAAGGACAAGAAGGTTAAGACGCTTGTCGGCGCAAAAATTACTGCCGCCATCGCGGCTCGTAACGCCCGCGCCGATGCTGCCGCGGCTTCTCAGGAAGCGGCGATTAAGCAGGAGAAGCAGGAAGAACACGCAAATGCAGCGAAGTAAGACGCGTTTTTCATTTGCATGAAAACGGAGATTATTCCGCAGACAGCCGCCCTCTCTCATTCGTTCCCGCGCGGAACGTTTAGCGGGGGCGGTTCCGTTTTTGTGCGCGTTATCAAAAATCTCGGCGGCGGCGCGTATCTTGTTTCGCTTGCGGGGAAAAAGTTCAACGTAAAATCGGAGACGCCGCTTGCGGAAAACTCCACGCTCCGCGCGTCGGTTAAGTTTGACGGCGGAAAGATTTTGCTCGTCCGGCAGGCGGAAACTGCCGCAGAGGTGTTTTCCGCGCAAAAAATCATGCTTGACGCGGGTGCGGACGGCGTTTTAAGCGGAGCCGCCGCAGCGTATCTGAAAAAACTTGGTCTTCCGCCCGATTCGCTTCCGTTTTCTCTCCTGTCTCATATGCAGGAATTGGGACTGCGTTTTGACCGCGCGCTTTTGCGGCGGATTTACGCGCTTTCAAAAAAGTTTAAGGGCAGGGAAAAGCGCGCGGCGGAAATTGCGCTCGCGCTCGAACAAAAAGGGCTGCCTGCCGATGACAATTCCATTCTTGCGCTTATGGCGGACGACGGCGGACGCGCGCGCGGCGGAATGCCGGAACAACCGTACGAAAATTCCCCAAACGATGAACAAAAAGAAAATCCTGAAGACGACAGGAAATGCGCCGGTTTTGAACGCGCCGCTCTTAACGCGTTCAAAGATTTCTTTACCGGCTTGCTGCGTGAAAGCGCGGACGCAAAAAACGTAAAATACGGTTTTACGGCGCTCTTTAATCATCGTCCCGCGGACAAACGCAAATCGGATTTTACACAAACGTGGATTCGTTTGCCGTTCTCGTTTTCGTATACGCAGGGCGGAATGGACGGAAGCGGGACCGGCTGCGTCAACATACTCGTAAAAACCGACTCAAAGTCGCTTGAAAAAGCCTCCGTAACGTTTTCCGTTGGCGAAAGGCGGTATGCCGCCGCCTTTTCCATAGATGCGCGCTCGGTGGGCAAAATAAAACTTTCCGCGCCGGAACAGGAATGTAGCGGAACCTTTGCGGCGGCGGTGCAAAGCCGTTTTCCCGCTGCGGACGTAGAAATGATAACGGAGTCAACGGACGGCGGCTCGGAGTTCTTCCCTGCTGCGGATTTTCTTTACACGGCGGACGGCAGCGCATGAAAAACAAACCGAAGTCGGCAGTCGCATTGAGGTATCTGCCTGAAAACGGCGCGCCGATCATTGCCGCCGCTGCTAAAGGCGAAGTCGCCGAAATCATTATCCAAACTGCGCGCGATGCGGGCGTGCCTGTTGTTGAGGACGAAATTATGAGCGAAATTCTTTGCGTTCAGGAAATAGGCGCGTGCATTCCCGAAGAGACGTGGGAGGCGGTCGCAAAAATTTTTGCGGCTGTTGTTGAAGTCGAAAAAAAACGCTAGAATGCGCAACTAACGGATATATATGAAAATCCGTCCGTGTTACGAAATGCGGCGGGTAATTTATACGTTCCTGCGCTGCGACCTTTAAGAAAATTGCCCGTGCGTTATATCTTGGTAAACCGGTAAAAACCGATGTCTTACAGGTTTAATAATTCTTTTACGGAGTGATTTATGGACAATTTAGCGAAGATTGATATTGAACGTATCAAGCTTGGAGTCCGTTTTTCGGAGCCTGTTTATTTTGACGACGGAAAGAGTATGTTTCTCGCCGCGAGAAAAGCGGTAAAGCAGTATCATTTACAAGCATTAAAACAGTGGGAAATACAATTTTTACTTTCAGCAGGAACGGAAGTTACGCTTCCGACAGGCGTTTACAGTTCCTTGCCGGAAGACGATGATTTGGAGGAGTTATAGACCTGCATGCGATTCGATGAGCGATAAAAGAAAGCGGATTGGAAAGCGCGGGGAAGAAGACGCCTGCGCGTATCTTGAACAAAACGGATATTCGATAGTCTGCCGTAATTTTCGGACTGCGGGAGGCGAAATCGATATTATAGCGGAAAGGGAAGCGACATTGGTTTTTGCGGAAGTAAAAACCTTGCCGTGCGGAAATCCGGAAGTTCTTTCCCGCGTCGTTGATGCGGCAAAGCAAAAGCGGATTATTGAAACGTCTAAATGTTTTCTCGCAAATAATCGAAAATATAATAATAATTATGTACGATTCGATGTGATTGCAATACACGTACCGGGCTTACCCGATGTCTATCATATAGAAAACGCTTTTACGGAGCTTTTATGACTTCCAGCAATAGTCGAACTTCTGCGGCTCTTGTTCCAGATCAAAACGATTGCCTTTCGCCGCGGCTTTTGGAATTGCGAAAAAAAATACACAATAAAGATTATATTGACAGCGCGATTCAGCGGATTGCGCACGTCATAAGCAAAAAGTTGGTGGAAGATCCCGACGAACTTCGTATTATGATTTGAATTGCGCCGGATTCGGAGTTTGCGTATCGATTTTGTTCGGAGAGTTGAAAATTCGGCATTCCTGATTGAGAAAACCCGCCTAAATTGTATTTTAAGCATATCAAACATGCTTCGTAAGGAGTTTACTTTATGGAAAAAAATAAACGCGCCAAAAAGCGGCGTACAAATTATACCAATCAAAAAAACAATGCGAATAAGACCGACAGCGGAAAAGACGGACGCGCCCAGAAATTCCGGTATATTGCCCGTGAAAATATCGAACGCGACCGGGAAAAGCAGACTGCAATCCGCGAATTGAAAAAACGCGAAGTCATTTGCCCTCTATGCGGACAGCCGATTACGGATGTCGCAGGCTCTATGGCGGACAAGGCGACCGGTCTTCCCGTCCATTTTGACTGCGTTATGAAGCAGATTTCCGAAACTGAAACGCTCGGCGTAAACGAAAAGATTTCGTACATTGGACAGGGGCGGTTTGCCGTCTTGTATTTTGAAAATCCGCGCGATCAGCGTCATTTTACGATAAAAAAAGTCATCGAATGGGAAGCCCGCGACTTTAAATGCGACTGGAGAGGAGAACTGAGCGGGCTGTATAGCCAAGTGGAATGAGTCGGGCGGTTATTACGAGGCTGCCGGATTTAACGGTGTGCCGCTCTCTCCAGTTTACCTGTCGGCAAACTGACAAAAAACGGTATTTCATATTTCAATGGGGTTCCTGTCAGAGAATGGTGATTGAAAGATTTAACTGCGTTCCCATCAGGTAAAACTTGCGGGAAAACCGGGCTTGCGGGGCGGGACTTGTATGCAAAAAGCGTGTTTGCGCAATGATAAGACGCACTTACTATTGCCGCCACCCCAAAACTTAGTTTCACGGTGTTAAACAACATTTGTGCAGTCCGCACAATTACGCATTAGAAATTGGCGGCAAGTTTGCGGTCAGTAAACTTGTACGGGCGAGAGACGATATTATATCTTTCAACTCTTATTTTCCTCGCCCGAGCTGTCCCACTCCGCAGAAATGCTGCGGTGTTCGATGTCGGGAATTTTTTGGAAGATGCGGCAGTCGGCGCGGTGAATGATGACGCCGCGCCCGCGGGAAACGTAGCCTACAATCGGGTCTTTAAACTTCGGCGCGCAGCATTTTGCAAAGGTCAGCATAAAATTCGTTGTATTGAGGATTTTCACTTTGCCGGTTTGCGGGGCCGGAGTTTCCGATGCGCCCTTACCTTTTTTGTGCGCGCGCTTTTCATCGCGCTCAGGACGCGCGGCAGGCTTTTCTTCCCGCGCTTTTGCAGTCGTTGTTTTTTCTGACGTAATGCGCTCGGAAAAATTCGGGTCGTTGTTCGTAAGCCACGCGTGAATTTTTTGGCGCGCCTTTGATGAGCGCGCGTGTTTCAACTGCGCTTCGGTGGGGTGCGCCTGCGGATTCGTGAGAATTTCGATAATCTGCGTGTTTGCAAGCGGCTGCGTAATCGGAATGATTTTGCCGTCCGCCTTTGCGCCTACAATCTTTTCTCCGATCGCTGAATGCACCGCGTACGCAAAGTCGATCGCCGTCGCATTGACGGGCAACTGCTTTACGTCGCCGTTCGGCGTAAACACGACGATTTTGTCTCCGAGCAGGTCGTTTTTGAATTCCTGAAAAAAGCGGTCGTCGGTGATGTCCTTGTTCCGCAATTCCCGCAGTTGGTTAAAAATCGAAAGATTGTTGACGTCCACAAGGTCTCGCGTCAGTCCCTTTTTGTAAAGCCAGTGCGCGGCAATTCCGTGTTCGGCAACGTCGTGCATTTTTTGCGTCCGTATCTGAATCTCAAGCGGCTTGTCCCCGCACATGACAGTCGTATGGATCGACTGGTAGCCGTTGGACTTGGGCATGGCGATGTAATCCTTAAAACGCCCGTCAAGCGGCTTCCACAGCCCGTGAACGATACCGATGAGCGTGTAACATTCCGCGTTTGTGCGGCAGATTGCGCGCAGGGCAAGCAGATCGAACAGTTCGCCCGCCTCTTTGTTGCGCTTTCTCATCTTTTGATATATCGAATAAAAATGCTTTGCGCGGCTTTTAATCGAAATTTTAATTCCCGCTTTTTCCGCCTCCGTAAGAATTGCCTGCGTCGCTTTTTCAAGCGTCGCCGCGCGTTCGTCTTTCTTCTGCGAAACAACCGCTTTGATTTGCCGGAACGCGTCGGGATTCGTGTATTTGAGGCTCAAATCTTCAAATTCGTTTTTTTCCGCCGACATGCCGAGCCTGTCGGCAAGCGGCGCCCAAATGTCGATGACTTCCTGCGCAAGAGCAGTCTGCTCCTCCGCGGCAAGCGTTTTGATGTTGCGGATTCTATCGAGCCTATCGGCAAGTTTTACAAAAATGACGCGTACGTCGTCCACCATTGCAAAAAGCATTTTGCGGATTGCGTCCGCCTGCTGCAAAGTTTTTGTGTTTATCGGAAGATTCATAATCCGCGAATTATCGCGCACGATTTTTGCAACAGCCGCGCCGAATTGTTCACGTACTTCATCCTCGCTTACGTCGTGACCGGAAACGCCGTGCAGGAGACCTGCGCAAATGCAGTCGGAATCAAGCGCGTTTTTTGCAAGGATAAACGCCGTCCGCAAAGGGTGCAGATAATACGGCTGCCCGCAAACGCTGGTTTCAGTCCCGCATTTCCGGCATAAAAAATCCCACGCGGCTGCGATACGCGCTTTGTCTTCCGGAGGATACGCGGGAAAGGCTGCAAAAAATTCTTCCAGCAGTGCGGCTGTGTCCGCCGTGTCGGATTTAAAACTGAATTCCGTACTCATAATGTGGCGTAAGATAACAAAAAACGGCGAATGCAACAATGTTTTAAATTCGATGGGACTGAATACCGCCGCGTTCAAGGCACAAGCGCTTTTGCCTCCGTTTGAACATTCCTTCCGAAATCTTTATACTGTCGGCATGAGCACGCATAAGCAAATTGACGAAACGACGCTGAACAATCTTTTGTATCTTTCCCGGCTTTCGCCTGAAAGCACGGACATGAAAACCTTAAAGCGGCAGGTTGATGAAATCGTGTCGTACTTCGAGATTCTTTCAAAATACGACGACAGCGAAAATCCTTACGACGCGTATCCTGCCACCCAAGCGGAAAAACTCCGGAGCGACGAGGTTGCTGCGGGGCTTGCCGTTCCCGACGTAAAAAACGTGTCGGAGAACTTTATGGACGGTTATTTTCAAGTGCCGAAGGTGCTGGGCGAAGGCGCGTAATTTTATCAAAAAGGGACTTAAATCTTTATGAAATATACAATAAACGATGTTAGGGCGGCGCTTAAAGACGGAAGCGTTACGAGCGCCGAACTGGTCAAAAAATCGATTGAAACGTTTGAAGCGGATAAATCTTCCGAGCGTCCGCTCAATGCATTCCTTGAAATGTATGAAGACGCGCTTTCAAAAGCGCAAGAGGCGGATTCTCTTATTGCGTCGGCGCGGGATGCAGGAGCGGCTGAACTGGATAAACTTTTTGCGGAAAAGCCGCTTTTAGGACTGCCGTTTGCAACCAAAGACAATATTTCCGTAAAAGGCAAGCGTTTAACCTGCGGAAGTAAAATCTTGAGCGGCTACACGGCTCCCTACAACGCGACCGTTATCGAGCGGCTGGAAAAAGCGGGAGCCGTTCCGCTTGGACGCTGCAATCAAGACGAATTTGCGATGGGCTCTTCAACCGAATACTCAACCTACGGCGCGACGCGGAATCCCATAAACCGCGACTATGTTTCAGGCGGCTCGTCCGGCGGCTCTGCAGCGGCTGTCGCGGCAAATCAAGCCTTGTTCTCAATCGGAACGGAAACCGGCGGCTCCGTGCGTCTTCCGGCAACTTACTGCGGCATTTACGGTTTAAAGCCGACTTACGGCGTTTTGAGCCGCTGGGGCGTCGTCGCTTACGGTTCGTCGCTGGATCAAGTCGGAATTATGGGGCACACGCCGGACGATATTGCGCTTCCGCTGTGGGCGATGAGCGGCGTCGATCCTTACGACGACACGAGCGCAGACCTTCCCGGCCGCGATAAACTGCTCTGCCTTGAGCCGTATGCGGATTTCGCTTCGCTTAAAATCGCTATTCCGCGTCAATTCCTTGAAACGAAAGGACTTTCCGACGACGTAAGTATCGTTTTTGAAGAAACGCGCGCGTGGTTCGAGCAAAAGGGCGCGAAAATCGACGTTGTGGACATTCCGGTGCTGGACGCGTCAATCGCCAGTTACTACGTGATTGCGCTTTCGGAAGCGGCGTCCAATTTGAGCCGTTTCGACGGCATTCGCTACGGTCGGCGTTCGGATCCGGGCGAGGGTTACGACGAATTGTACGTGAAGACGAGAAGCGAAGGATTCGGCGCGGAGGTCAAGCGGCGCATTATCATCGGAAACTACGTTTTGTCAGAGCAGTTTTCCGGCGACACGTACAAAAAGGGAATGACGGTGCGCGCGCGCATTCAGCGGGAAATGGCGGAGTTATTCAAGTCTTACGACATTGTTTTGTGCCCCACGTGCCCCACTCCGGCGTTTAAACTGGGGCAAAAAGTCGACAGTCCTCTTGAAATGTATTTGAGCGACTTGTTTACGACCTTCGTAAACCTTGCGCGTATTCCGTCCATTTCCGTTCCTGCGGGGCATACGGCGGGAAGCGGCATTAAAGCGGGCGTTACGCGTGGCGCGGACGGGGACTTTGCAAAAGCCGCCGCGACGGGAATGAGCGAAAGTATGCCCGTCGGCATTCAGTTTGCAGGTCCGATGTTCAGCGAAGTAAAGATTTTGCAGCTTGCCCGCGCGTGGGAAGACGAACATAAGGGGTGCGCGTCGGGCGGCTGCGGGCGGTGATTACGAGGTTTGAAAGATTGAGCGGGGTGCCGCCCGCACGAGTTTTGCCGTAGGCAAAACTCGCAGAGAATGAGATTTAGGGAAGTCGTGGGATAACAAAATCCCGCGACTTCTTTTTTGCCTACGGCAAATCTCGCGGTAAAAGTTTCTTGCGTTTTGGGAGCATTTATCTCACGAAGATACGCGGGGAACAATGTAATGGCAGTTTTTCTGAAGAAAAACTGCAGCGGACGGAAGGAAAGTTGCGTCTTCCAAACGGGGGTTCCCCGTCCGCCAAACTCGCGCTAATGGAGTGTTCGGAAGACGTGGGATAACAAAATCGCGCGCGTTCTATGCCATGCAAGAAAAACAACCTTGCTCTACGGGGGCAAGGTTGTTTTTTATTTACTGCGCGGAGCCTACCTTAAACTTGTTTACTTCGTCGGAAAGGTTTTCGATGCTCGTTTTATTCCGTCCCACGATTTCGGCAACGCCGTCAACCGCCGTATTGATTTGCAGCGCGCCGGCAGTCATTTCGTTCATGCTCAGGGAAATGATTTTCGTCAGTTCGTCCAACTTGTGCATTTCTTCCGCCATTTCACGGCTTCCGTGCAGCATTTCATCGGAGTCTTCTTTGACCGCGACGGTAACCGTATTGATATTCTTGATTGCCGCCAGCACTTCGCGGCTTGCCGTTTCTTGGCGGTGCATATTTTCCGTTAAGGCCGAACTAATGTCTTTTACCTCTCCGGCGGAAGCGAAAATCACGTTGAACTTGTCTTCCACCGCCTTTGAAGACGTGGAAAGCGATTCGATTTCCTCGCCCAAGTTTTTGAGCGTCGCGGTTATCATCTTGCCTTGCGCGCTCGATTCTTCTGCAAGTTTGCGGATTTCATCGGCGACGACGGCAAAGCCTTTCCCCGACTCTCCCGCATGAGCCGCTTCAATCGCGGCGTTCATCGCCAAGAGATTCGTCTGGCTTGCAATATTTTGAATAATGCCCGACGCTTCCATCAATCCGCCTGAACTTTCGATAATTTTTTGCGTTACGGAGTTCGTGTTCAAAAGCGTTTCTTTGCCGTCGGCAGTCGCCTTTACCAGATTGCTGATTGCGTCTCCGCTTTTTTCAAGCGATTGCGTAATGGCGGCAATATTTTTCGTCATATCTTCGACGGAACCCGAAGAACTGTGCACGCTTGCCGCCTGCCGTTTAATACTGTCAGCCAAAAGTTCAATCGTTTTGATGATTTTTTCGATTGTATCCGCCGTTTCCGCAACGCTTGACGCCTGCGTTACTGCCTGCTGTTTTATCTCGTCGATATTTTTATGGATAGTGCGGACTGCATCCGCCGTCTTCGTCATGTTTGCATGTAAATCCGCGCCGATATCCTTCATCACGTGCGTGTTGCCGCCGACCATGCGTATCGCGCTTTCAAGATTCGTAACCGTCTCATTAAAATACTGCGACAAAATCGTAATCTCATCGTTGCCGGATACCGGCAGACGCACCTGCAAGTCGCCGTCAGCAACTTTTTGCAGCACTTTGCCGGTAAACAAGAGCGGAACGGTAACCATTTTGTGCACGAGCAGGAACAAAAGCGCGATGATAATCGCCAATACGACTGCATAAAACACGATCGTTTGAATGATAGTTTGGACTGCCTTTGCCGTGGAGCGGTGTATCGACGTTACCGAAACAAGCGTCCATTGCGCCCCGACGCTCTTAATCTTGACGGGCAAAAAGATGAATGTAGACTTCACGCCCGACGTATGAGACATCGCCGTGCTGATATATTGCCGTCCGTCTGCGGACTGAGCAAACGCCGTTTTAAATTCGGGATTTGAATCGAATTGATTTTTCATCACCTGCGAAGCGTCAGCCCCGTTTGCAATCACCGTGCCGTCGTCCACGCAGAGAATCCTAAAGTTTTCGATTGACGTATCAGGAATTTTTTCAACGTTTTTCTGAATGAAGGTTACGTTTATGTCCGCATTGAGCGCGCCGAGGACTTTGCCGTCGCGGATAATCGGAAAGGCGATGGTCGTAACGATATTTGATTCGTATTCGTACGGCGGACATAAGACCGCTTTTTGACGTTTCATCGGTTCGGAATACCAATATTCTTCTGCGGGGTCATCAACGCCGTCTACAACAATCCCCGCCGGCGTTTTATGTGTGTAACTCAAAAATCTTCCGCGCGTCTTGTAGAGCGGGTCAGCGGTAAATTTCGCGTCTTTTGCGTCAAAGGCGTCCGGTTCAAAGAGAATGCCGAATGCTTCAAGCGTTTCGTTTTCCGATAAAATGCTTTTTGAATAACGGATGAGCCGTTCGCGGCTGCGCTGTTCCACCGGCAGTTCAAGTTCCGCCGTAATCAGCGAAATCATATCCCGCGCCGCTTGACTTGCCTCCGCAAAGACGGCTTCCAAGTCGTGTACAAAACTTTCGTTCTGATTTTTTGTAATTTCAATATTTTTGGCAATAGCGTCGTTATAATCCTTTATGCCGTCAAACGTCCCCTTGAGCGCAAAAATAGCGCACACAACCGCCGAAATAATAAGCGCAAGTTTAAACCCGATTCCGCCTTTGAGTTTCATATACCATCCTTAAAGTAAAAAAATAGCAATATCTGCATTACGCGCCGTAGAGCGCGATTCGATTACAACGTTTCAGTCCCGCAGCGGTAACTTCAGCCGACGGGAATATAGACCTGTTCGAGAACTTCGTTGTCAAACAGGTTTCATAAAGAAACTTTAATTTATGGGAAGGAGAATAAGATTCGTATCTCCGATGTTCGGGGGAGCCGGCGAACGTTAAAAAGGGCGGAATTATAAAGCTGCCTGCACCGCGCAAAGTTGCCGAAAACCTCAGACAGCAGGCACTATATCGTATCCAAGAGAAAGAAGCAATCGATTAACTAGGGTGTTATCTTTTTAATTCGTAATGAGGGCTGGGGAATGCAGAATTACGAATTCCTCATTCTCCCGCCGCCTTCAAGTACAATTTCTACGAGTTTTGCTGCAAGGCAAAATCTCGATAGGGCGGGAACTCATCTCTATATTTCAAACTTTATTTTCCGCCGCCCCCAATTCCCTTCCGCAAGTTTTAATATTTCTTCCAGCGCGGACTCGTCGGAGGGCATGGAAAAGAGGCTTCCGGCTCCGCAGACGGGGTTTTGGCGGACGGTTTCTTTTTTGCGCATGATATAGATGTCGAGTTGCTGTAAAAAGGCGGAGGCGTACCAGTCGGCAAAAAGGCGCGTATTCTCCGAGCCGGAAGTTTGTATTTTTCCCGCCGCAGCGTACGATTCGAGTATGATAAAAATTCCCTCTTGGACTTTAGCGCGTTCGGCATCGACGGCGCGGTATGCGTCCGCGCAAAAATATTGTTCGGTGTGGATAAAAACGTAAATCTGGAACAGCGGTTCGTTTTCAAAAAGCAAAATATAGCGGCGGAAAATCTTTCTGACGACGGAAAAAATATCTTCTTCAAGAAAACTGCCGTCCAAAAACATATCGTCCGGCAAAAAGTTTAAGTCGTCCAAATATTCGCGGCAATAGGCAAGCACCGCCGCATAAAGCGCGTCACGGCTGGCAAAATGATTGTAAAGCGAGGCTTTTTTTACCTGCAGAATGTCTGAAATATCTTGAAGAGAAACGGAACCCGCGCTTGAATCAAAGGCGGCGGTCAAAAACGCATTGATGATTTTCTCGCGAGAAAGTTTTTTGCGTGCCATCTACGCGTTTTCGTTTCCCCGCTCTGCGCCGACCGGCTGCAAAACGCATTTTGTCTCCGACCACACGGAAATCACTCCCTTTTTGTTGCGCTTGGAATAATACAGCGCGTGGTCGGCGTTTATCATCGTGCGTTCCATATCCGTCGGGTCGTCGATGTCGAAGTTCGAACAAATGCCGCAGCTGAAATTCAAATAATTGCCGGGAGAAATGCGGATTTTTTTACCGAGCAGGGACTCCAAATCGTGAATGAAGTAGCCTGCGGCTTTCAACGCCTCGTGCAGACGTTCGGCACTCGATCGCGCCTCTTCGCAATCCGTATTCGGCATGAGGACGACGAACTCATCGCCGCCGAACCGCGCTATAAAGTCGATTTGACGGTACACGGTCTTCAAAAGCTGCGCGAACTTTGCGATGAGCAGGTCGCCCGCCTCGTGTCCGTAACTGTCGTTGTAGTGCTTAAAATTGTCCAAGTCGATGAACGCGATTGTAATCTGCACCGCCATATCCTGCTTATTCTTGTAACTGCGGAGCATTTCGCTTTCAATCGCAAGTCTGTCCTGCAGGGCTCGGCGGTTTTTGAGCATGGAAAGCATATCGGTTGACGCGATAACCAGCAGATGCTCGTGCTGACGGAGCATAACCAACTGCGCTTGAATATTTGCGATTGCGATATTGATTGTGTCGAGTTCGGCGGAAGAAACGCGCGTATTTTTTTGCAGCACAATGACGATAGCCCCGACAAATTCGAATTTCAAAAGATTGCTGAAAATAACATTTTGCTGTCTGTCGTAATAAATGCAGCCTTCGCTCGCCGCTTCCGCAGCGACGGCAAGCGCGTCCCATTCGGCATCGGAGAGGGAATTGCGCTCCGTCCTTGAAACGGATGCAAGAATTCCCCAGTTTTTTTCATTCGTCTTTTCCGCAATAAAAACGGCTTCCGCCATCAGATAGTCGAAAATCACATGAACGACCGAAGATGCGTATTTTGCGTTGTGCGTCGTGTTTGCGCTCAACCCCATTATTTTATTCAAAAACTGCGCTTCGCGGAGCCGTTTGTGCAGTTGACTTACCAGCCGGACTTTTTCCGCTTTTTGCTCCAAAAGCGCAAGGTCGATGTTCGGCGCGTCAAAATCCGTGCCGCCGGCAGCGTAGCCTGCAAGCGACACCTCGGCTGCGCTCCGTTTTCCCTGCGTGTAAAAGGTAAAATTGTTTTCGGCGGCACGTTCAAATCCGAGTTTTTTGTATTTTTCCGCCTCTTTTTCGTGCCCGTTTTGCTGCAGCAGGACGGCAAATTCGAAATACAAAAACGCCGTGCGGAATCCCTGCGCGCTTCCCGTCTTTTTTAAAAACTTTTCCGTTTCGGCAAAATCTTTTACCGACTGCCTCAGTTTCCCTTCCTTTAGATTGACTGCCGCAGTCAAAAAATATTTCATCGTCTCTTCGATGGGAGAAAAGGGCTTTCCGTTGCGGTTTAAGTTGTTGAGAGCAATTTTCGCTTTGGTCAACTGCTTTTCGCAATTCCCGCTGCCGCTCAATTCAATAAGCGTCTTGTACGCAAGAATGTCGTTGTATTCAGGCACAAAATGATAGAAGGTGTTGTTTTCAAGTCCGAACAGATACAAAAGTTTGAGAATTGTCAAAAAGAACGGATACGCCTGCTCAAACCGGCGCGCGTAAAAAAGCGACTTTGCCGCATTGCCGAGCGTAATGACGATTTCAGGATAGTCGGAACTTTCTAAAAGTTGCGCGATAAAACCGTTGATCAAGTCGTAGGACTTTTTATATTCGGCGCGCGCAAGAAACTCGTAGGCAATCCCGTTGCGGATTTTGATGACGGGCGCAACCTGCCCGATTTCCGTGCGGATGGCGATACATTTTTCGTACCACGTCAACGCTTCTTCGGAATTCCCGGCAAGCGAGAGCAAAATGCCTTTCCAGTGGCAGACTGCCGACAGCGCAAATTGATTGTCGATTTCCTTTGCCAGCCCTTCGACTTCTTCAATCTTGGCCATAATCTTTTTGCGGGACGCGTTGTTGTAAATGAGCGTCCACGGAACGGTCAGCGCGGTGTGAATGAAATTATTGATAAGTCCCAGTTTCTTGAGCCGGGACGCGACGGCGGAATACGTTTTTATTGACGTTTTCGGCGTCGTCCGCTCGGTGATAATGTATTCCATCATGTCCGCGTAGGCGTA
This sequence comes from Treponema sp., assembly GCA_052169915.1. GTDB lineage: Bacteria > Spirochaetota > Spirochaetia > Treponematales > Treponemataceae > Treponema_D. The sequence goes on along the minus strand of JBQNBN010000013.1, from coordinate 25,213 downwards.
AAATTCGGAATTTTTATTGTTTTCAAGCCGCTTTTTTGTGCCGTCGGCATACCGCAGCGCAGTCAGATTGTCGTTTTTCGTAAAAAATACCTGCGAAAGGTAAAACGTCGCCCGGTACTCAAGCGCATCTCCGCCGCCGTATTCGATGACGTTGCCAAGATAAAAAGCCGCTTCGTCGGCGGAGCCTGCATAAAAGTAGGAAAGCCCCATTTCCATAGACAGACGGCGTTTTTGTTCGGCAGGAAAGTTGCGGAACGCGGCGCTGTCGTCAATGCGTTTGGCAAGCGCGCACGCTTCCGACAGCACAAGAAAGGTCCGGCAGTTTTTTATGGAGCGGTAGAGCGTTTCAAAATCGGGGAGCGCGTCTTTTGCGGGAGGAATCGGCGCTGCCGAAAGGGCTTTCGCGCCGGTGATTTCAAAATAGTTTGCGTTCATGCCGATTTTCTGCAAAAACGCGCCGATGTAGTCAGGAGCCTCCGCCGTGCAGAGCATATCGAAACAAAAAATCAACTTGCCCTTAAAGTCCGACTGCTCCAAAAGTCCGATTATATCGACGGCTTCTTTTCCGAGTTTCTGCGCGTTCAAGACGACAAAAGAACTTGAAACCGAGCGCGCAATCATTCCCGCAACGGCGTTTTTAAGCCGCATGACTTCGTAATACGTTTCTTCCGTCCAGATGACAACGTCTTTGCGCTCCGCCGCCTCTCCGGTTTTAAAATAGGACTCAAACGAATCGCGCTGCAAGGGATAGACGAACTCAGGAATACCGAGCGTCTGCGGCGGGTACAGGGATAAAATCTGTAAAAAGGGTTTTAAAGGCGCGTAATTGTTTTTTAAGTCGATAACGTCGGTATTTTTGAAAAACCGCCTCGACGCCTCGCCTGCAAGTTCTGCAGGCGTCAAAAGAAACAAAAAATGCTCGTTTTTATTATTAAGAAAATCGCTCAAGATGGCGCCGAAGATGTCGTCCGGATTCATAAACGCTATTATATCAATAGAGCGGTAAAACTTCAAATTACAAATGTGCGGAAAAGTCCGCAGACAGCTTTACGGGGCGCGCCCAGCCGGCAGGCGATAAGTTTTTTAGTTTTACTGCGGGCAATCAATAGACCTGTTCGAGAATTTCATTGTTAAACGAGTCTAATTTTTGCAGTCGACTTTTCCAGTCGGTCTTTCCATATAGCTTGTACATCGCCTCATGCAGTCATGCAGGATTATCCTATGCCGCTCCCCTTTATTTTTTATGCTCAGTATGGTATGGTATACGCATAAGTATAATTTTCGTTTATAAGCACGGAGGGTGCAATGCCGGGAGACAGACAAAATACAGATGAAAAATTGACTGTAGACATTGAAAAAATAAGACTTGCAATACGATCCGGAGTTCCGCTTTCCATTACCACGTACACGCTGCCGCACAACATGGAAGTCTACATGGAGGAAGTTCTTACTCAATTCCTCAAAGAGTTAGGGCAGGATTCGATGATTGCTTATCTCGTTTATTGCCAAAACGAACTTATCACGAACGCTAAAAAAGCGAATACCAAGCGCGTTTACTTTAAAGAAAAAGGTCTCGACATTACCAACGAAGAAGACTACGAAAAGGGCATGGTAAACTTTAAGGAAGACACGCTCAATAACATAAATCATTACTTAAAACTGCAAAAACAGGCGGGGCTGTACGTTCGGCTCGAGCTTCAAATGAAAAACCAATACATCAAATTGGAAGTCCATAATAATTCCGAATTGACGTATTTTGAATACCGGAGAATTCACGACAAACTTTCCCGCGCGCAGCAATATACGTCCGTAGAAGACGCTATGTCGCAGATTTTGGACGACACGGAAGGCGCGGGGCTGGGGCTTGTCATACTCATTCTCATGCTGGAAAAAATCGGCGTAACGGAGGAGAATTTCCAGACGATTTCCCGCAACGGAGAAACGATAACGCGAATTATATTGCCGCTGAGTCAAGAAACGCATATCGCAATCGATACGATTTCCGAAGAATTCGAAAAGACGATAGAAGAATTGCCGCAGTTTCCCGATAACATTGCAAAACTCAACCGTATGCTCAGCGACCCCGATTCAAAAATGTCCGACATTGCCATGCAGATAAGCAACGACGTCGCCCTCACCGGAGAATTGCTCAAGCAGGTAAACTCCGCGGCGTTCGCGCTCAGTTCCCCGTGCAGCAGCATTTCAGACGCGGTCAAATACGTCGGTATCCGCGGGATCCGCAATATGCTGTACACCATCGGGACGATAAAGTCCTTTGCCAATATTTCAGTCAACGCGGACAATCTGTGGACGCACGCGTATAAAGTCGCCCTATATTCATACAATCTTGCGCTGAACTTTTGTTCAAAATACAAAACGGTCGTCGCCGATTCTTACATTTGCGGACTCTTGCACGATATGGGAAAAATCGTTTTTGAGTCGATTCACCCCGAGTCTATCGAAAAAATGCAAAAACTCTGCGAAGACCGGCATATTGCGCCCGTGTTAATGGAACACATTATATCCGGCGTAAATCATGCCGAAATCGGCGCGCGCATTGCCGAACGCTGGCATTTTCCCGAAAACATCGTGAGCGTCATCCGCTATCACCACACGCCGGAACTTGCGCCGGAAGATTCTAAAATGCTGTGCGGCGTTGTTTACCTTGCCAATCTCATCACGCATTATCAGGCGAATGAAATTGACTATTATCAGATTGATCCGGCGATTCTTGAAGAATTCAATATCACGTCTCAGCAGCAGCTTGATACGATTTCGGAAAAACTCGGCTTTATTTTTAATCAAACGCACGATAGTTAAACTGTAATGCGGAACTATCCCCCTCTAAAACTTATTTATCCGCAAGTTTGCCTCGGCAAACTTGCGCGGGCGGGGATTGCGTTCAATCTTTCAAACTAGTTTCTCCGACGCCCGTAGCCTCCCTCCATTTCTGCATAAGGATCCCGAATGCGACGCCGACGTTCAGCGACGCTTTTAAGCCTTTCATCGGAATGCTTACGCGACCGTAACGCGCGCGTTTTAAGGCTTCCGGACTGCAGCCGAGTTCCTCCGACCCGATTATGCAAATCCCTTCTTTGGGAAACTTGAATTTTTCAATCGGAACGCCGCCTGTTTCAAGAGCGAACACGGGCGCGTCTTCCGGCAACGCGTTTAAGTCAGTCCGCTCCCACGAAAGCGTTTCTATACAGCCCATCGCGCTCCTTTGTGAGCGCGCCTGCATGGGGTCAACGCAAAACGGCGAAATATAAAGTTTTTCTGCGCCCATTCCTTCCGCAGTCCGAAAAATGGATCCGAGATTGAACGGCGAGCGGATATCTTCCGCATAAACGCACACTCCTTTATAAAAATCCCGCGCTTTTACCGCGCCGTCTTTATTTGTTTGTGCGGAATGCGGCGCAATGACCAAATCCCACTCGGCGGGAAAAGTTCCGATAAGCGCAAGCAGATGATTGCGGGCGCAGTTGCATACACGGAGTTCATCAAAGGGGGCTGCGGTAAGCAGTGTTTTTAATTCGGCTGCCGCTTCGGGAGAAAGTTTGGGGTCTTTGAGGAGAATTTCTGCAAGTTTTTTTGTGTAATCGCGCCGCGTTAGATTTTTGAACGCGTATTCGTGCCCTTTTTCCGCGATGCCGGCGATGTCCCGCTCAAGAGAGCCGAACGTCAACGCAAGTTTCCGCCGTTTTTGCCCGCCCGTCAGTTGAAAAAGTTTTTCCGGTTCAAGCATGGTACGCACCTCTACGCAAGTTTATTCAATTTCGACTGGAGAATACAGGTTTGGAGTGAAAAAGGAATTTTTATGCCTCCGCCGCACCGTCGTTGAAGATATGAAAAAATATGACTGCCGCCCCGGTAACGCATTCCGGCAATCATGTCTCGTTAATATTCTCAATTTTTTTAGTTCGCTAGTAAGCCTGCTTCAGCAAGTCGAATAAATCGTCGCTGGTCATGCTGCGTGGAAGGCTGTTTACAAAGTCCAACTGCCCCGCGTCTTCCGCCGCAAGCGCAAGTTGTTCAATGGAAATGGAAAGTTCCTTTAAGCGCACGGGAAGATTTGCTTTTGCAAGCCGCTGCCGGATATTTTCCGCAAACGCCTGCACCGCCTGCTCCTTATGAATGTCCTGCGGCACGGCATTGAGGATGTGCGCAAGTTTTTCTATTTTATCGGTTTTAAATTTTCCGACTTCTTCAATTATGTATGGAAGCAAAATTGAAGTTACAAGAGAGCGGGAAATTTTGAAGCGCGCGTTTATCGCAAGCGCAAGAAGCCCCGCCGCCCCGACGGAACTCAACGACGAGGCAAGGGACGCCATGCAGCCCGCCTGCGCTTGCAACAATTCCGACGGCGTTGTGATTTCAAGCGATTTTGCGCCGTCAAGTCCGTAACCCATCAGTTCAATCGACTTTTCAACAAACATATCGCTAAAAAAATTCGCTTTTTGCGAAAGGTACGCTTCAAGCGCGATACAAAGCGTTTCAAGCGCGATTGACGTGCGCTGATTGTCGGTTAACGTCAAAGAGAGGTTTGAATCCCACAAGAAAAGTTTGCAGACCCCGTTTTGTATTTTTGCAAGTTTTATCTGGTGACTTCTGGAATCAACGACCGGTAAAGCCGAAGTAAACGCGTATGGCGCGCGGATTGTCGTCGGTACGCAGATGAGCGGCAATGGGGGAGCAACAGGTACGGCGCCGTCAATGCAATCATATATAGAAGATTTTTCGTTGACTAAAGCAGCGGCAACAGCGGCGGAATGCAGCGCTTTCGTTCCGCCGATTGCGATAATCCCGTGAATATGGCTTTCCCGCGCAAGAGAAAGTATTTGATTGATACTTTCCGTATTTGCACCGTCGTTCAATTCGTCAAAAACAAAATATTCTACGTTCCGTTCCGCAAGCGGCTGCAAAATATTTTCCGCAAGATTGACCTCTTTTAGAATAGGATCCATCACGACCATAAAGCGGGAGCCGAAATCTTTTACTTGCTGCGCAATGCGGCTTACGGCGTACGGACCGAGCATTATGTTCGGTGAAATCTTAAAAATCAAATCCGTCATTTGTCACTCCAATATCTATTTTATCATTCATGCGGCGCATTGCAATGCTTCTGATGCCTATTCTAATTCGTCTTTAAAATAAAAAGACGGGAGATTTCCCCCGCCTTTTTATTTTCCGTATACATTATATGCAGAACGGCTTACAGACCGAAACTGTCCATAATACGGTCTGCAGCGGATGCAATGACTGCGCTGTTTAAATAAGACGAATCTTTAATTTTTTCTTTTATTTCTGCAACGCGGTTTTGGCGCACATCGGAAGTTTCCTGTGCAATTTGCTGCATATAATATTTTTCCGCCATTGCTTTTGCATCGTCGGATACGGAAACGGTATCCGCGCCTGAGTTGATTTTTTCGGAGCCGTTTGCGCGGCGCGTATTCTGAATACTGCTAAGAGGATTCATTCCTCCAATCTTATCTATCATCATTTTTTCCTACCCCTCTGCTTATATTATCGGCAGATCAGTGAAATTTTTGCAGTTTTTTATCCCCGAAATAAGAACCGCGCACTCACCCTTTACCGAATCTCGTGAGCCGAAATCTTTTGCAAGTTCGGCAGCGGAGCCTTCGATAATTTCCTCATGCAGTTTTGTCATTTCCCGCCCGACTACAATTCTGCGATCGCTTTCAGCATCGGCAATATCGGTAAGCAACTTTACAAGCCGATAAGGCGATTCATACAGAATAACCGCGTCGCCCGTCGCCAAGAGTTCTTTGAGCCGCGAACGCCGCCGTCCCGCTTTGGGCGAAAGAAATCCTTCGAAAATCAAAGTTTTTCCGCACGCGCCTGCAACGCTTGCCAACGCGGCAAAAGCCGACGCTCCGGGAATGGGAATGACATCGAATCCCGCGCTTCGAACCGCGCTTGCAAGCGCCGCGCCGGGATCGCTTATGCCGGGAGTGCCTGCATCGCTTGCATAGGCAACGTTTTTCCCGTCTTGGAGCAGCGCGATTATTTTTTGCGCGGCTGCCGCTTCATTTTGCGCGCGGCAGGAAATAAGCGGTTTCCGTATTTCAAAATGCGTCAGCAGTTGGAGCGTATGCCGCGTATCTTCACACGCGACGACGTCCGCCGCTTTAAGCGTTTCAACAGCGCGGAACGTCATGTCGCCGAGGTTCCCGATCGGCGTTGCAACTATGTATAACGATGCCACGAACGGAGTATAGCCGGAGAAAGGCGTTTCTACAAGCAAAGGAACGGCGGCTGGGAGACTGTAAGCGGACGGAAAAGACGAAGCTGAAACGACAAGCGCAAAGCCATTTTACGCGCGTGAATTTTTCCCAACAGTACTGTTGGGAATGACCTTGACAAAGGTTATTCCGCGAAGCCTTGCACTGCAAGGCTTCGCGGAAAACATTATAGCCGTTATAGGAGAATTTTTATGACTGATGATCAATTAAAGAACAAAATTGTTGAAATCTATCAGATCGTATCTCAATTGTGCGCTTTAGGGCTTTCCAAAATTGACTCAAAAATCTCTATTGTAGAGGAAACCAATCGCCTTACGGAGCCGATGAGAAAATACAAACTCGGAACTTATACGAATAATTCTATCAATAGCACCATCTGGAATTCATATTCGTCAAAATTAAAAGAACTGATTGATGAGTTAATACAAAGAGGATGGATAAAATAGAAAAATAAATATTTTATTCGTGCGAAAGGTTTAATACCCACTCGCCCTGCAAAGCAATGTAGGAAATTAAACCCGGCTGCAACCATTATGCAAACATACCTTGATGTCCTGAGTCGGGGTATGTTGATTTGTAGGCGCACTTTTGCCGTGTGCAAAATCAAAATTCTTGAGGATTTGTGAATGGGAAAGGACTTGAACGATCACTTTAGAGATTGCATAGATAAAATAAACAATATAGCAAAGTCAAAAGGCTGGAAAAATGGAGCGGATTGGGCTGCGTTTGCCGTTAAAGTTCATTTAATTTCTGAAAGCATGAAAGTCGACTATGATAACTGCCATGAATTAAGAAATTCAATGTCGCACGGCAATGCAGAAAATATTATAGTTCACCAAGCCACATACTCAACCGCACGAGAGTTTTTGAGAATCATAGAAGCCAAGATTAGAGACAATAAAGGAAATAAAAAATCTCAGAAGTTCAATAATACGACAAATGATAGAAGAAGAGAGCTTAGTATTGATAGAAATTCAAGGAGTCCGGTTCTTTCTAATGCAGAAATTGCGTATTTAGGCGACATATTGAATAAAGTACTTAAGCATTATGTTGCGGATTATTTTATAGTAGACGTTTGTTTCAACATATTCTCGAGATTCAATCAGAATCACTCTCTACATGAGATTCAGGGGCTCCTGGTTGTATTAAAAACCACGTTGTTTTTAAGGTTTCGTGAGCATAATGATGATAGAGCAGGGAGATATTGTAGCTTATTAGACAATTTTATACAGACATAACCGGAATGTTGTGCGGCTGCCTGCACAACACTCCGCTATTTTCCGGCACGTTTCCAGCATATCAAAAAGTCTTTTACTTTCCGTTTTTCTTCTATATAATCCGCGTATGGTAAAGACATTCGACGATAAAAAAATCATTTACACGATGAACGACGTCAGCCGCGCGTACGGCACAAGAGTCGTTTTAAAAAACATCAGCATTTCGTATTTTTACGGCGCAAAAATCGGCGTTATCGGGGCGAACGGCTCCGGAAAGTCCAGTTTGTTTAAAATTCTTGCGGGAATCGATACGGATTTTACGGGCGAAACGTCCCTTGCGGCGGGATATACAGTCGGTTATCTGGAGCAGGAGCCGCAGCTTGAAGCGGGAAAGACCGTGCGCGAGGTTGTGAGCGAGGGCGTGACGGAAATTACGGACTTGCTTGCGGAGTTTGACAAAGTAAACGAAGCGTTCGGCGACCCCGACGCGGATTTTGATAAACTGGGGGCGCGGCAGGCGGAACTGCAAGACCGTCTTGACGCGCTTGACGCGTGGAACCTTGACAACAATCTTGAACTTGCGATGGACGCGCTCCGATGTCCGCCGCCGGAGCAGGTTGTTGACGTTCTTTCAGGCGGCGAGCGCCGCCGTGTTGCCCTTTGCCGCCTGCTTTTGCAAAAGCCCGACATTCTCCTGCTCGACGAGCCGACCAACCACCTTGACGCGGAAACCGTCGCGTGGCTTGAAAAGCACCTGCACGACTATCCCGGGACGGTTATCGCAATCACGCACGACCGCTATTTCCTTGACGACGTTGCCGGCTGGATTTTGGAACTTGACCGCGGCGAGGGCTTTCCGTTCAAGGGTAATTATTCGTCGTGGCTTGAGCAGAAAAACCAACGTCTTGCGCTTGAGGAAAAGGGCGAAAGTCAGCGGCGGAAGGAAATTCAGCGCGAACTCGACTGGATTCACATGGGCGCAAAGGGGCGACAGGCAAAGCACAAAGAGCACATCACGCGCTACAACGAACTTATGGCAAAGGAAGCCAAAGCGCAGCTCAAGGACACACAGATTTCCATTCCGGCGGGACCGCGCTTGGGGAATCAAGTTATCGATGCCGAAAACCTCACCAAATCGTTCGGCGACAAACTTTTGTTTGAAAAACTCGACTTTCACATTCCTGCGGGGGCGGTTGTCGGCATTGTCGGCCCCAACGGCACGGGAAAGACGACTTTATTCAAGATGATTGCCGACGCAGCGGGATTTGCAGGCGGAGAAAAACCCGATTCAGGCGAAATAAAAGTCGGTTCGACGGTGAAACTCGTGTACATCGACCAGCTTCGGAGCGGACTCGACGAAAGCAAAACCGTCTACGAAACGCTTTCAGGCGGCGCGGATTTGATAAAACTCGGCGCAACGGACGAAAAGGGGCGCGCGCTTGAGGGCGGCGTCCGCGAAGTGAATGCGCACGCATATTGTTCGTGGTTCAACTTTGCCGGAGCCGACCAGAATAAAAAAGTCGCCGTGCTTTCAGGCGGCGAGAAAAACCGCCTCAACCTCGGCATGATGCTCAAAGAAGCCGGCAACGTTCTCCTCTTGGACGAGCCAACAAACGACCTTGACGTTCAAACCGTGCGCGCGCTTGAAGAAGCGCTAGAAGACTTTGCAGGCTGCGCGCTCGTCGTCAGCCACGACCGCTGGTTTTTAGACAGAATCTGCACGCACATTCTCGCCTTTGAAAACAACAGCCAAGCGCGCTTTTTCGAAGGCAACTGGTCGGAATACGCCGAATGGAAAAAAGAACAGTTCGGCGAAGACGCCGGTGTCCCCAAACGCACCGTCTACCGGAAGATGACGCATTAGGGGAGGGGTGGCGGATGGGGAGAACTTTATTTGGAAGATTTAACGAAGTTTCCCACCCGCACGAGATTGTCGAGCGGGTGCTATGGGGTTTGCAAAACATCGTTATGCACCGCTCTCCCAAGTTTGCTAAAAGCAAACTCGAGGGAAATGGTGTCTTGCGATTTAGGGAATATGTAAAAAGCGTGTTCACGCAATGGTTGGACGCGCTAACTATTGCTACCGTCGCCTCAAAACTCAACTTTTATGGTACAACCGAATATCATTTTCATTGAGTTTTCTATAGAAAACTCGGGAGGACGACACAGCGGTAAGTCTATCAAGTTCCGCAACAACCGCCTGCCATTCCTAATTCCACATTAAAATGTCTCTCGCCCCTTCCAAAATCTGCACATATCCAGCCGGAACAGCCTCTATATACTCTTCCGTTTTTCCAACGCGAAGAATTGAACCGCTGCCAATTCAGAGTAGATTTACACGGAAATGAAAACGGAGATTTATTTTCTGCACGATTTTACGATGAACAAAATCTTGCAGAACATTATGTTCAGCAGGTGGTAACTCCGTTTTATCTTTCAGACGTATTTCTCTGCTGCCTGCCCCCGCTCTGCTTGAAGTCATGATTTATATAGTCGTCGATTGCGTCCGGCGTTTTGCTCATCCTGCACGAAAAGGCAATCATTATCGCCGATATACCTGCAAGCGTAAAAAGAAGGCGAACATTTTTTGCAGTCGTCATAGAAAATCCAGTTGCAAATGATGATGCCAAATAAAAAAGCCCCGTCCCATACGGCGGAGCCTTTCTTGCGCTGCGTGCTAAAATCAATAGCCGTCGCTCATGGCGCGGTTGTTGTCTTTGATACAAAGTTCGTCGTAGACAAGGCTGCGTTTGCGCAGGTCTTGTTTGAGTTCGTTGGGGAAGGGCATGTTGCGCCAGAAAATGCCGCGCACTTCTTTGTCGAGGCGCTGCACGCCGGTCGACTCTTTTGTCATCCAAAGAACATAATCTTCTATAAAAAACGCTTTTAAGTCGCCTTTTAATTTTTGGCGGTCGATGAACTGGTAATATTGTCCGGTCAAGCCCTCTTCCATCCAGTAATACGAGGCTTTTTCCTTTGCGACTTGCCAGCGTAAGTCCGCGACTGCCGTCAAAATGGCGATGCGCAGGTCGCGCGGATACATCGGAATGACGATTCGCCCGCGGCTTGTAACGCGGTTGTAGCGGTCGAACGGTTCCCAGCAAAATCCGCGGTCGCCGTATGTAGGCAGCAAGAGGACGTAGGGGACGATTCTGTTGGCGATATTTTTGTGAATGCGGTGGAAAACGCCGGGATCAATCGACTCAACCCAGCGCAGGATTTCTATAACGTTTTCACGCGTGCCGGTACCCCGCTCGGTGCAGTGGTAAAATTCCCGCGTAAAAATCGGGAATTGATTTCCCTGCCGTCCGACAGTCATTTTTGCCATTTGGCGCACCGTTTCAAATTCGACATTGACTGCCCCTGCGTCGGCTACCGACTCCTGAGGCTCTGTCGCCGCAAGTTTATTTTCAACGCTGTTGTACACGCCGCGCGCGTCCTCAAATTCCTGCAGATACTTGGTGAGTTCCTTATCGTTTTTGGACAGGCGGTGCAGCCGGTCGGTGATTTCGGAAAACATGCGCTTTTGTATTTCTGTGTAGGGCTCGCGGTGCGGCGACATACCGAGGCGAATGCTGTGTTCGCAAATTGCGGCAACCCGCTCTTTGAGTTCCGTTTCAAGCGCGTTGCGTTCGTTTTCTTTAATGTTCAGGAGATTTTCCGCACTCTGCAGTTTACCGGAGTTCTTCGACTGGAGCTGCATGAGCCGCGTCTGCTCGTACTTTGCCGCTTCTTCCGCGCTGGAAGTCTTGACTGGAGTCCGCTTTTCGTCCGTCATTGAATTGGTAAGTCTTCCGGAGGCGATTTCTTTAAACCATTCGTCGACGTAAAGCACCGGTTCCTGATAAATATTATCGTAGATTATTTTTGAAAAAAACTGCTTTTGCTCAACGCGGAACAGCGACGGAAGCAAAACGCCGAAACGCAAAAACATCCTCTTGGGCATTGCGAGCGTCAAATCTCCCATTTTGGGCGCCATGCCGCGCACCAATTCCCAAAACGCCGATACAATCTGCTGACGGTATACCGTCCTGTCTTTGGGATCCTGACAGGTTAAATATTTTGAAAGGACTTGATGAACGCGCTGGGCGGAAGCATTTTCGCCGGTGAGAACGGTTTTATAGTATTGCGTATCATCAAAAACCTCCGACGGAGATGCGTTTATCAGATTTTCGATAGGATCAAATCCCGACTGACTCAAGTCAACCGTATGGATTGATTTCGGCGCGGACTCCTGCATATTCACCGCTGAAAACAGCGGGGACTTTTTCGTCATGCCGTCCGCAGCGGAATCAGCCGGTTGAAACTCTGCTGCTTCAACGTCGGCAGACTTTTCGCCGCTGCTTAAAAGAGCCGCGATTTCCGGGTCAAGATCAGAATAATCACTCATCGTATACCCCATCTCCCTATTGTCAATTTCAAAAGCGCTCCGCTTCTGATTGCGGCGCATTGTAGCATAAGCATTTTATTCCCGCAATAATGGGCATACAATATAGGAATTGGGAATTGCGTAATTTACCGGCGGCTGCGACCGGCAGAAAATGAAGTATATCGCGGGCGGTTGTTATACAGTTTAATAGACCTAACGGTGCATAGCCCGCTGCAAGTTTGCGTGAGCAAACTTGCAAGAAAAAAAAAGGGGGGGGGCGGACGAAGCGGTAATGATAATGTAGAATGTGTAATTAGGAATTATTGTCCAGCGCTTCCACTTCTTGTGCGGTTAAGTCGGTGGCTTGCGCAATCTTTTCAATAGGCAATCCGAATTGCAGAAGGTTCTTTGCTGTTTCAAGCTTTGCTTGTCGGGAACCTTCGGCAATTCCGAGGGATTTGCCTGCGCGTTTGCCTCCTTCCCAGCCTGCATTGAACTGATTTTCAGAAATTGTTGTGATGTCGCTTTTGAGTTTCATGCGGGATTCGTATAGTTTTCGTTCTACCGGCGATAACGCTAGGATATCAACCTTCTCATTTAACATTTGCAAAATTGGTGATGTGGTTGCAAGCATTGCCCGCTCCTTTTTATCGTTTGTGTCTATAAATCGCAGCCAGTTGATAAGCTGACTTCGTTTACTCGCCTTCGTTCCTTCTTCCTTCGCCCGTTTTGCTGCCTGTAAGTCCAGAAAATGGATTTCAAGGACGTCGGTCAGCAGGGTGTGCGCGTCTTTTTCTTGCAGTCGATATTCCGAATGGACTGCGTCATTGAGCCGGAAGCTGTCCGCGATAATGTTGATAGTAATACACTTGTGGAGGCTGTCATACGATTCGCCGCTCTTAAAGTCTGCCGTATACATTTTTGCCCAGTAAAAGAGCGTGCGCTTTACAAATGATGCATTCCATGACGATTGGATTTCAATATCGATAATCGTGCCGTTCGTCAGCCGGAGTTTTACATCGAGAATGCCGGTTTTGTCGCTCAACTCTTCTTTGCTCAACTCCTTATCCATCAGTTCAAGACTCTTGATATCCTCTGAGGGGATATCAAGGACGCACTCAAGAAAGTTTTGCAATATGGGCTTGTTTTCCTCAGTGCCCAAGAAGCGTTTGAAGGCGTAATCGTTTGTAAGCGCTATTTGCAGTTCGTCTTCCATACACGCAAAGTATACGGCAGGAGGAGCGAAAATACAATGTTTGCGCTGCGGGAAGGTGAGCTGTAATTCGGAATGCATAATTGCCGCCGCCAGCAAGCCCCCATTTCCCGCGAGTTTTGCGTCAGCAAAACTCGTGCGGATGGGAACCTATGTTAAATCTTCTAAATAAAGTTCTCCCCATCCGCGAAACTCCTCTAAATCTTTCAAACGCCGTTCTCTGCCGCTCGTAACCGCCCGCCAATTACTCATCCCCATTGACTATTCTTCCGCGAAACGTGTTGCCGGAAAGAGAGTCGATATACACTTCGCAAAACCTGCCGATGAGGTTTTTAGGCGCGGCGAATGCGACGCGTTCGTCTTGTTCGGTTTTGCCGAGCAGTTCGTCGGGGCTGTCGCGGCTGACGCTTTCTGCAAGCACTTTGACGGCTCGTCCGGTGCGGCGCCTCATTTCTTCGCCGGTGATTTTCAACTGCAAGTCGATTATTTTTTGCAGCCGCGCTTTTTTGAGTTTGACCGGCACTTGTCCAGTCATCTTTGCCGCAGGCGTCCCCTCGCGCGGATTATAATAGTACATAAACGCCGTTTCATAGCGCACGCGCTTCATCAATTCCATCGTCTGCTCAAAATCGGAATCGGTTTCGCCGGGAAAGCCGAGCATTATGTCCGTCGTCAGCGATACATCGGGAATGGAACTGCGGATTTTGTCGATGAGCGAAAGATATTTTTCCACCGTGTAGCCGCGGTTCATGCGGCGCAACACGCCGTCGGAGCCGTGCTGGACGGGCAGATGAATGTGGCGGCACAGCACCTCCTCTTTTGCAATCACGTTGATAACCTCGTCGGATAAGTCCTTGGGGTGACTGGACATAAAGCGCACCCAGCCGATAGGCGACTTTGTTTCGCGGAGCCGGTCTGCAATACGCTGGAGAAGCGCGGCAAAATTCACTTCGCCACGTTTTTCATCCAGTCCCTTGTACGAATTGACGTTTTGCCCGAGCAGCGTAATTTCTTTTACGCCGTAGGACGACAGCGTATCGACTTCCTGTAAAATCTCTGCAACCGAGCGCGAACATTCCCGCCCGCGTACGTGCGGCACAATACAGAACGTACAAAAATTGTTGCAGCCGTGCATGATCGGAACATAAGTCGTAAACGAGCCGCGCTCGTAGGAAAGCGGCGCGAACTTGTAATTGTCGGTGTCGTCAAGCGGAAACGCCGCGCGCTTTTCTTCCACCGCTTCAATAATCTGCCCGAACTTATGCTTTGCGAACGTGCCGACAACATAATCGATATACGGATGATTGGTTTTGAGAGAGTCGAGAAGCCGCTCTGCCATGCAGCCCATGACGACGAGCGTCAGCGGTTTGGCGCCGTCTTTGATGTATGCCGCAGCGTCCTCAAGGCTCTTGCTCTTTGCCCCCGCCTCTCCCGCACGCAGCGCCTTTAAGCCCGCGTACCAGCCGAGCCTCCCGAACACGCGGTTTTCCGCCGTCTCGCGCACCGAACACGTATTGATTATCGCAACGTCGGCAACCTGCGCGTTTCCAGCCTTCGCCCACCCGCGCGCAAGAAAAAGCTGCTCCACCGACGCGCTTTCCGCCGTATTCATCTGGCAGCCGTACGTTTCAAAAAAATAAGTCATCTCGACCTTCCCTGATTGCGTTTCTGTCTATCATATCATTTTCCTCGTGCTTATGTCTTGCAAGGTGCAAAATCGGCTGCACAAGCGCAGTTCACAGGGAAAGACGCGGCAACAAGGGGACTGCACAAGCGGAGCGGATTAGAAAGAAATTACCAGAAAGGCAACTGCATATAAGAAGACAGGATAAACGGAAGGGTGTTAGCGTGAAATTGCCGCGAGTGGACTGCACAAGAAGCGTGTGCCGACAAAACTCCAGCGGACTACGCAAGACCGACTGCACATGCGGCGTTTATCGGCAGTAAGAGGAACTTCTCGAGCGGAAAGAGATTTCACTCTAGTCGACTGGAAAAGAAGAAATCGACGGAGCAAGATCTACCGCCGTAAAAACAATGTCGCCGACAATTTTCGCAGAACTGTAATCGAAAATACAAGAATGCCGCTCGCTTCCCAAAATACTGCCGCACCCCAAAACGTTATTTTGCAGTTTTCGGAAGAAAACTGCTGCGGGCGGTACTCAATTTCATCGTTCAAACTCCATTCTTTGCCGCCCGTAGTTTGCCTACCGATTTATTTTTCAATATAATCCGCCCGTCTGCAAGTCCCAAAGCTGGATTTTGCGGACGGGAGCAAATATGGAATACATTATAAAAAATGCGTATTGCAAACGCGTGTGGGACGACGTGAGCGCGCGGTATGCGGAGCAGGAGCACTTTTTGCAGGCGGTTGGGTTGGTGCTTGAAACGATTTCGCCTGTCGTCGATACAATGCCGGAACTGGAAAAGTTTGCGGTGCTTGAGCGGTTCGTGGAGCCTGAGCGCGTGATTATGTTCCGCGTTCCGTGGGCGGACGACTCAGGCAAGGCGCACGTCAACCGCGGAATCCGCGTGCAGTTCAACAGCGCAATCGGGCCGTACAAGGGCGGACTGCGTTTCAGCCCTGAGGCGGGGCTCGACGTACTCAAGTTTTTGGGATTTGAGCAGGTGCTCAAGAATTCGCTGACGACGCTTCCGATGGGAGGCGGCAAGGGAGGCGCGGACTTTGACCCGCACGGAAAGTCGGATTCTGAAGTCATGCGGTTTTGCCAGTCGTTTATGACCGAATTGTACCGCCACATCGGACCCGACACCGACGTTCCCGCCGGAGACAAGGGCGTGGGCGCGCGCGAAGTCGCGTATATGTTCGGGCAGTACAAGCGCATCCGCAACGAATACACCGGCGTTCTGACCGGCAAAGGACTTTCGTTCGGCGGCTCTCTTGCGCGGACGGAGGCGACCGGCTACGGACTTATTTATTTTGCCGAATGTATGCTCAAAAAAGTCGGCAAGGATTTCAAAGGAAAGACTGCGATTATTTCAGGCGACGGGAATGTTGCGCAGTATGCGGCGGAAAAACTGCTTGAACTCGGCGGAAAACCGATAACGCTTTCGGATTCGTCGGGATTCGTTCTTGATGAAGAGGGGATCACGCAGGAAAAACTGGAATACGTCAAAGAATTCCGAGCGCGGCGTGAAAAAGTCGACTCGTATGTGAAAAAATATCCGTCGGCAAAGTTCTTCAAGGGCGAAAAACCGTGGGGAATTAAGGCGGACTTGGCATTTCCGTGCGCGACGCAGGACGAAATCTACCGTGAGGACGCGGAAAGGATGGTGAAAAACGGCGTTTGGCTCGTTGCCGAGGGCGCAAATATGCCGACCCGCGCCGAAGCGATTGAGGTTTTCCAAAAGCACAAGGTGTTGTTCGCGCCGGGAAAGGCGGCCAATGCCGGCGGCGTTGCCGTTTCCGGTCTTGAGATGAGCCAAAACTCCGAGCGGCTTTCGTGGCCGTTTGCGGAAGTCGACGCGAAACTCAAGGAGATTATGACGAACATTCACGACAACGCGTACGAAACGGCGAAAAAATACGCGGCAGAGGGCGACTACGTTGCCGGCGCGAATATCGCGGGCTTTGTAAAAGTTGCCGCTGCGATGACCGCGCAGGGACTGGTGTAAGTTTTTTAGGGGGGCAGGGCGGACGGCAGAGAACGTTGTTTGACAGATAAAATGGAATCTCCGTCCGCGGCAAGTTTGCCATACGGCAAACTTGTAAGAAAATGTGTTTGGGGCGGCTGTCTGCTTTCCCATTTTTCTGCCTGCGCATTTCCTTAAAATCCGTCATAATGCGCGCTATGACATTTTCCGACTTTACGGCGGGCGCGGACGATGACGGCAGGCGGCTCGATAAGATTGTACGGCGTTTCATTCCCGAACAAAATCTTTCGAGGTTGTACGGCGCAATCCGCAAGGGACTTATCAAAATGAACGGAAAGAAAGCCGCGCCCGACCATCGCGTCAATGCGGGCGACACGCTGAACATCGCGGACGTTTTGCTTGAACGGCGAACGGCGCCTGCGGCGCGGCAAATCGCGCACTTTCCCTTCCCGTATGAAATTGTTTTTCAAAACCGGCACGCTCTCATCATAAACAAGCCCTACGGCGTAAGCGTTCACGGCGGGGAAGAGGCACTTGATAATGCGGTGCGGCGGCTGTATGCGGCGGAGTACGGTAAAAATGCCTCGTTGTCGTTTACGCCCGGCCTCGTTCACCGGCTTGACCGAAGGACGACCGGTCTGCTCGTCTTTTCGCAGAGTATTGACGGCGCGCGCTTTTTATCGGAAGCGTTTGCCGCCGGTACGGTAAAAAAAACGTATCTCGCAATCGTCTGCGGCAAAATGACTGCGGGCGCGCTTTGGGACGACGCAATTTTGAATGACGGCAAAGCGGCGCGCGGATTTAAAACTGTAAAAGTCGTTCCGCACGGGACAGCGGGCGCACAAAACGCGCGCACCCGTGCAAGACCGCTGGAGTATGGGACATACAACGGAAGTCCATGCGCGCTTGCCTTATTCCACATCGACACAGGCAGGAAGCACCAGATCCGCGCGCAGTCGGCGTATCACGGCTTTCCGCTTTTGGGCGACGGCGCATACTGCGCAGACTGCATAAAAGCGGAGTGCGCACATTTTCTGCATTCATACAGCCTTGCTTTTCCGCAAAACAATCTTGGATTGCCGGAAAAACTGACCGCTCCGCTCCCCGCCGCGTTTCAAGTCATGCTGGATAGGCTCGGAATGAGAGAAAACTTGCCGCTGGGGTAGGGAGGGCGGCGGCAGGCGGCAGAGAATGTCGGTCGGCGGAGAAAGGAGTTTGAAAGATAGAGTGGAGTTACCGACCTGCCGAGTTTTCTAGCGAAAATTCGTAAAAAAATGCACTGAGGGGAGGCGATTGCTATTAAGTTTGAACGCTAGAACGGTACGCTGCCCTAACGGACATCGTTTTCTGCAAGATTTTGCGATAAGCAAAATCTTGTGTGGAGAGAATAACGTTTCATCACTCTGACGATGTAACAACTGTCCGCAACAAAACTCGCGAAAAATGGTGTTTTATGGTTTGGAGTCTGTAAAGGCGAGTTTGTACAATGGAGAAGTAAGTATTACCGCCCCCTGAAAACACAGTTTCACGGCGGCATTCCCGCTTCCTAATTATACCATTCTCCCTCTCCCCTTAAAACTCAAACCACTGTCCTTCTTTCGTGAGGTACCAGTCGACAAGGGCTTGAGGAGCGCTGTCGTCGTACCACGATATGCTGCCGTCGCGGTTCAAGATGACGACACGTGCGGCATTGCGTGCGGCTTTGACCGGCATGGACGCCGAGCGGTTGAAAATAATGCTTTTGCGGTCGCTCAGGTTGATGAAGCGGATGGAGTTTTGTCCCACATTCTGCCCGATGTTCGTGTACAGCGCGGGGAAATACAAATAGGTGAACGCGTCGGGAAAGTCGCCGGTGAAGTTTGCGACGGAAGCGCTCTGCCGTGACGCCGTATTATACCGGAAGACGGTTGTACGCTTTGCCGCGCCCGTCTCTTGAATGCCGACGCCGTAAATATCGTTTTCATGCACGCTCAAACCGAAGGCGACGTTTCCGGCAACGGGCGTGGGGACTGTTTCTCCGGTTGTCATGTCTACCGCAAGCAGAGCGCAGCGCGGGTTTGTTTCAAGCGACTTTGCAACGTAGAGCCTGCCGTCCGCCGCTAAAACGCAGTCCTGCAGTCCCGCGCCGGAATACGCCTCGCGGAGCGCGCCTTTTTCCATGTCGTACACGTTGACGGAAACGCTGCTTTCCACGTCGACGAGAATACTGCCGAACAATCTCAGCGACTGGAGCGAGGTTTTCGGCGTGTACAGCGTTTTTACCGTCGGCTGCGCATAGTCGAAAAGCACAACGGGCTTCCGCGTGCCCTTTGACCACAAAATGACGGCGTCTCCGTAAGCAATGACCTGCGTCCGCCCCGGATTGTCGCCGAGCCGTTTTACAACCCCCGAATCATAGGACGAGCGGAAAAGCGCGCCGTGCGTAAGAAAATAAAAATCTTCGCCGGCGGGAGCCGTGTCTAAAATCCTGTCGTAGATATCCTGCGTAATCGGCTCAAGAACGCCCTGCTCCGCGCCGGTATCCGCGCTGATTTTGTACACCGCCCCCGAACTTGAGCCGAGCATTATCTCATTCCCCAGTTTTGCGCCGGAAGTTATCGCTCCGCTTCCGCGCGGCCCCGTGAACGTGCGCACAATTCTCGGATTCGAGACGGTGCGGTTGCCCCGGTTTTCAAGCATTTTGAGCGTGTACAGTCCTTTCCCGTCGTTTTCAAGGTAATACAAATTCCTGTCGCTTTTGGACGCAAGCAGAATGGGATTTGCCGCCTTTATCGTTGCAAGCGGCTTTCCGGTTATGCAATAGGCGACTGAAATCGCATTGTTTTTGACGCCTGCGAGGAATAAAAAGTTGTTGAACAACACCGCCTGCGAAAGCCCCTGCGTAACGGAAACGCGCTGTTTTGCGCGCCCCGTCGTTAAGTCGTAGAAAGCAAGACTTCCGGCGGGAGAATACATTGCGGCGGTCGTCTCCGCGCTGTTCGTAACCGCGTAAGAAACGATGCCCGTCGCGTCTTTTATTTTTCCTGAGGCAACGTCTCCCGTCGCCGCGCGTATAAACTCCGCGCCGCTGACCGTCGCCGTTCCCGCGATGATGTAGGTGCCGTTTTCCGTAAACGAAAGCGACGTTATCGAGTCCTTGTACCGCCGCGCCCATTTGCGGGAAAGCGTTTCCCAGTCCCAAAGCGCAAGCCGGTTTACAAGTCCGCCGTCCGTTTCATAGACCGCGACAAAGCGCCCGTCAGGAGAGACGGCAGCCGCCTTTATTTCGTATTCGGAAATCTGATAGTGTTCGCCCTGATTGTCTTCAGTCCACTTGATGAGAAAACCGTCTTTTCCCGCGCTGATGTAGGCTTTGGAAAAATCCGCTTCCTGTGCGGCAGGCGTTACGACGGAAACCGCGTCCTGATGCGGCTGCGTTGAGATATGCGGCTGGGCGCCGAGTGAAAACGCCGCGCACAAAAAGACGAATGCAAAAGCGATTCGTTTCATTTTACGGTTCCTCCGTTCTGCAATATTCCTTTGAAATACGTGATGTCGGAAAAAAGTCCCGCGGCAAACAAGAGCGCGATAAACGCAATGCCCGCAAATTGAATGTAATAAAGCAGTTTGGGGCTCATCTTGCGCTGCGTCGTCAATTCGATGAATGAAAAAAGAATAAGCCCGCCGTCAAGCACGGGGACTGGAAGCAGATTCATGATAAAAAGCGAAATGCTGATGTACGCCGCAATGCCGAGCGCCCCGATGACGGACTTTTCGGAAAGACTGTCTTTAACCGCGCCGCCGAGCATATCGGCGACCCGCGTGGGGCCGGAGACGGAAGTTTTTAAGTCCGCGCCCTTAAAAAGCGTCGCAATTCCTTTGATGGTCAAAAAAATCCCCTGCGCCGTGTCGCTTACGCCTTTTGCAATCGCATTGTGGAGCGGAAGCGGCGGCTTGCTGCGCTTTTCAAACGAGTTTTTATCCGCGACAACGCCGATTTTACCCGCGCCGCTTTTTTTATCGAAGTCCGTGTGGACGGTAAAGTTCAAGTTTTCACCGTTCCGGTTCACGCTGACGGAAACGTCTTCGTCGGGACGGCTTACGATTTCCACCAAAAGTTCGGAAAAGTCGTTGACTGCCGTGCCGTTGACCGCCGTTATCTCATCTCCGGAGAGAATGCCCGCCTCCCGCGCTGCGCTGTGCGTGTCGGGATACACTTCGTCGGCAAGCGTTATCTTCGTCGAATACGAATAATACGTGTAACCGGCAAGGGCAATGACGGTAAACGCGATAAACGCCGTAAAAAGATTTGCGAACGGCCCTGCAAACGCGATTAAAATCCGCTTGAGCGGGTGCGCGCCGTACATGGAGTCGGCTTCCGCCTCGATGTGGTCGAGTTTTGCGTCAAACGACTTTTGAAAATCCTTTTCGCCTTTCATGCCGCAGTAGCCGCCGAGCGGGAGCAGCGAGATTCGATAGTCCGTTTTTCCGATTTTTTTATGCAGCAGGATAGGTCCAAAGCCGACTGAAAAAGATTCGACTTCCACGCCGGAAAGTTTTGCAGCGATAAAATGCCCCAACTCGTGAATGACAACGAGAATGCAGAGAAACAAAAAGCCCAAGACGATTTTCATATAATCGCCTCTGCAAGTTTCCGCGCCTTTTCGTCCTGCGCAAAAACGTCGTCGAAACCTGCCGGAAGCAGCGTCCAGTCTTTGTCGAGGACGGTGCGCACAATGCGCGAAATTGCGGTAAAACCGATTTTTTTATCGAGAAAGGCTTGAACCGCAATTTCGTTTGCGGCGTTGTACGCGATTGAATACGATTTTCCGTTCCGCGCCGCCTCAAACGCGTATTCAAGCATGGGAAAATCCTTGGTACGCGGGTGAAAAAACGTCAGCGTTTTATCGAATAAATCGAACGGCTGGAAATGTCCCGCTTTGTTTTCCGGCCATGTCAACGCGGAAAAAATCGGATGCTGCATATCCGGTTCGGAAAGCTGCGCGTAAAGCATTCCGTCGTTTGTGCGCACAAGCGAATGAATAATGCTCTGCGGGTGCACGACGACTTTTATTTTTTCAGGCGGCATTTCAAAAAGGCGCGCGGCTTCGATAACTTCAAGCCCCTTATTTGCAAGCGTCGCCGAATCGACCGTAATTTTCTTTCCCATTTTCCACGTCGGGTGAGAAAGCGCCTGTTCAACCGTAACGTTTTCAAGTTCGCCGGAAGAAAGCGTCCGAAAAGGACCGCCGCTTGCCGTTATCACGATTTCCGAAACGTTTGACATTCCCGCTTGGTGAATGAGACTGAAAATCGCCGAATGCTCCGAGTCGACCGGAATGACGGCGCAATTATGTTTTTGTGCCGTCTCCTTGATGAGATGCCACGCCATAACGACCGTCTCTTTGTTTGCAAGCGCAAGATTTATTCCCGACTCCGCCGCAATTTTCGACGGCAGAAGCCCCGCCGCGCCGGAAATGCCGTTTACGATAACGTCGGGTTCAGCCTCGTCGATGAGCCGCTTGATTCCGTCCGTGCCGTCTCGTACCGTCAATGTCGAGCGGCAGTCAAACTCTTCCGCCAGCGCGGAAAGACTTTTTTCATTCGTGTTTGCGGAAATCCCTGTAACGCAAAAATCTTCCGGCATATTCCGCACAATGTTCAGCGCACTCGTTCCGATCGAGCCGGTACAGCCAAGTACAACAATCTTTTTCATTTTATCCCGCCTTCCGGCTGATAAACACTCCGTATCGCTTCCATCTATGACTGCAAATACAATCCTTTTTTCAAGTCGACTTTCCGCTGTGTTCCCGCAAAGGGACTTTTTACGCAATCGGGCTGTACAGCGCGTACGCCAAAATATAATAAACCGGAGCCGCCGTCAAAAGCGAGTCGATTGAATCCAGCACGCCGCCCCTGCCGGGAATGATCGTTCCGCTGTCTTTTACGCCCGCCGACCGCTTAAACACGGACTCAATCAAGTCGCCTGCAATGCCTGCCGTTGCGACTGCAAGACCGAGCGCAATTCCTTTGACGATTGAGCCGGTAAAAATATCCTTGAATAAAATATGCGAAAGCGCTCCCGCCCCGGCGGCGCCCGCGTACCCGCCGATAAAGCCCGCAATGCTTTTGTTCGGACTGCACGCGACGAATCCGCGGTTGTTTTTGCCGAACAGCATCCCGAAAAACCACGCAAGCGAGTCGCAGATGAATACCAAAAAGAAAAACACGCAGAGAAAAATCCCCGAATGCTGAAATTCCGTTATCCGCGTCATAAACGTAAACAAAAATCCGCTGTAAAAGACGATGAGCACCGACGCCGCGATTTTTGTGTTCGACTGGACAAACGTTTTTGAAAAGGCGGCTTCATAGCCCATAATGATGAGCGCCGCGATTAAAAACATCCAGTTTGTGTAGTTCAAACTGAGGCGCGCGAGCGTAAAAATATACGCGCCGACGGGCAAAGCGGTGCTCAGCGCGGCAACCAGCGGCAGCGGCAGGAGCGGCGTGTTGTGTTTCAGAATCATGTACAGTTCAACCGCCGCAAGAAACGAACACGCAATCATTACAATGTTTAATGGAAGATGATTGTAAAAATTGAAAGTTGCGATGCCTAAAACCAGCGGAATGCCCAGAAAAAAAATGAAAAGCCGTTTTATGATTTTGTTCATAGTCTTGCCGTGCCCTTACGGCACCCCTCCGAACCGCCGTTTTCGCCGCTGGAATTCTTCAATATTGCTTAAAAACTCATTGCGGTTGTAGTCCGGCCACAGCGTATTGGTAAAAATGAATTCCGCGTATGCCGCGTGCCAAAGCAAAAAATTGCTGAGCCTGAGTTCGCCGCCGGTGCGGATAAGCAAATCCACATCAGGCAAGTCCGGCACGTCAAAAAGCGAAGAAAAATTATTCTCCGTAAGGTTCGCGGCTTCTCCGGACGACGCAATTTTTTTTATTCCGCGGATAATTTCGTCGCGCCCGCCGTAATTTATCGCAAGAACGAGCGTCGTTCCCGTAAAAGAAGCGGTGTCTTCCTGCGCGCGTACGATTTCTTTGCGCACATTTGCAGGCAGTCCCTCCAAATCGCCGATATGCTTAACCCGTATCCCTTTTTGGCGGTAAAAATCCAACTCCGCACGCAAATGAATACTGATTAAAGACATCAGATAGCCGACTTCCTCTTCCGTGCGCTTCCAGTTTTCCGTTGAAAAAGCGTACAGCGTAACATATTGAATGCCAAGATCGGCTGCCGCGCCCATAATGTCCTTTGCCGCAGTCAGTCCTTCTTTATGCCCGCTCGTACGCGGAAGACGCTTCTTTTCCGCCCAGCGGCCGTTCCCGTCCATAATCAATGCGACGTGAACGGGCGCCGCCGGTTTTTCTATAGACGACATCAGCCTTCCAAAATTTCCTTTTCTTTTGAATCGTAGATTTTATTGATTTCGGCAATGTATTTGTCGGTCAACTTTTGCAGTTTGTCTTCTTCCTGCTTTAAGCCGTCTTCCGTCAATTCCCCCGACTTTTGCAGTTTTTTCAGTTCATCGTTGCCGTCGCGCCGAATATTGCGGATTGCAGTCCGCGACGTTTCCGCAGTCGCCTTTGCCTGCTTCACGAGTTCTTTGCGCCGTTCCGCCGTCAGCGGAGGAATGGCAATGCGGATGACTTTGCCGTCGTTGGACGGATTTAAGCCTAAGTCCGCCGTTTGAATCGCTTTTTCAATTTCTCCGATAAGCGTTTTATCGAACGGCTGAATGATTACGGAGCGCGCCTCCGGAATTGAAATGGTCGCAACCTGATTTAAGGGCGACTTTGAACCGTAATAATCGACGCGTACTTTATCAAAAAGCGCCGCGGACGCGCGTCCCGTCCGGATGGCATTAAACGAATCTTTGAGGGACGCAATGGATTTTTCCATGCGCGCTTCATTATTTTCCGCCATATTTCCCCCTGTGTACCGCGGAGAATACCCATGCCGACTGGAACAAGCGTATTCTCCGCACGTTAAACTTAAAGACAGGCGGCTTAAAGCCGCCTAACCGCCGTTATTTTCCCAAAACGAAAAGTTCAATCTTCCCAAAAGAAAGATTTGCCCCGACTTCTTTGCCGGTTTCCGCAAGTTTCGCTTCAACGCTTTTCTTTTCATCATCGATGAACATCTGATCCATAAAGCAGATTTCCGCAAGATGCTTGTTTACCTTTCCTTTCAAAATGCCTTCTTTGACGTTATCGGGTTTACCCGCAACTTTCGGATCGTCTTCCATCTGTTTTCTAAAGATTTCAGTCTGCTCCGCAACATAGTCGGCGGGAACTTCCTCTTTTTTGATGTAAGACGGCGTATTTGCCGCAAGGTGAAGGCAGCATTCGTGCGCGAACTTCGTAACTTTGTCGTCGGCGGAACCGTTGACAACAACGACGGAGCCGATTTTGAAGTTGTGGTGAACGTATGTCGACACCGCCGCACCGGCAGAAATTTCCACGACAGAAACGCGGCGCACCGCCATGTTTTCGCGGATTTTAATCGCAAGTTCCTGCATAAGCGCGTTTTGCTCGTCGGAAACGCCGT
>JBQNBN010000012.1:0-42549 GCA_052169915.1 Treponema sp. | reverse complement strand
TCACGAGAGTATACCACAGACAAAGAAACCGGCGATGCCGTAGTAATTGAAACATACGAAGGAGACGAAAATGGACTTATTGAAACAAGATTGCAGGGAAATACATTGCCGGTTGCAAGAATCATAAAAGATATTTACAGCTCAGATAATAAATATAATTTTACATATACAATAACATACAACCTGAACCTTGCAACTGGTTTTTTTGACAAAAAGGAGTTTTTTTATAATGAAAACAGCCTAATGGAATATTCAATTGCAACTGTAAAAAAGGAAGGTGATGAATATTTTGTTGAGCTTGTTTCAGATTTTAAGCCGAATAATATTGAAAATCTGGAAAAGGCTGTGGAGACATTCAATTTAGACGGAACCAGCAAACTAAAATCAATATTATATTACAATCAGGCAAGTGCAGCTAATCAGAGTTATTTTGAATATGGAAAAAATGATCAGCCTGTTCAGGTAAGGGATAAAAGAAATTCTGAAGGACTGAAAATTCTTGAAAGTTATTACTCTTATCCAGACTATCCCGCTGAGAATGGAAAACCGTATTTGCAAATAAAAACTTTCGAAAATAACCCCCATGGTTTATTAAAATTAGTGCATACAGAAAACCCTGACGGAACTTATTTCCATGAATATTATCTGGATACGAAAAAAAGTAATGGCAATTTTAATATATTGCGAACTAAATACAGTAAAGATAGAAAAAAATCTTTGCTGAACAGATTTATGGCGAGGAATTGTTGTACGGGAAAGTATACAAATTACATGTGGATTTAGGAGAAAATAAAAAAATCTTATCTAAAATCTATTACGACAAGGACGGCAACGAAATCCCAAAGAGCGAGCTTGGCATCCCGGAGTAAAACTGTCTTAAACCATAGGGGGAAGTGAAAAATGTCTAATAGGAATGTACAAAAAATCACTCAGTATTTGGCTGAACTTTCAAAATTAGCCCCACAATTTTTGAAAGACCATTATGAAGCTAAAGATAACGCCTTTCACAAGAAAGAAGCCGAGTTTGCAGAATATCGAAATCGAAAAAACTCGATTTAAATTCAAATATATCTAATAAGAATAAAGCCTCGTATGAAAGTATGTTAAGAAAATTAGGATTAGGCTATGGATGGTTGGAAAAATGTTGTTGTTCTGCTTTCAGGGGTTTTAGTTTCTATGATTTTAATGTATTTTACGAGGCTGTCCCATTTTACAGGACTTATTTTTTTATTTGAAGCATTGTATGCTTTTTACTTTTTGATATCCGGTAAAGACGCATATTTTAAAGGACAAAAACAGACAAAAAAAGATTTAATAGGTTTTATAATTACGTATCTAACATTATTCGTAATAGTCCTGATACTTGCACAATTAAAATTGATTAGTTTTTAAACAGGGGAATTAAGTAAATAATTATGGTAGAATATTGCCATATATGGAGCAATCAATAAAACCATGAAATCAAAACTTCACTTTTCAAAGCCCAAGTATCTTCCCTTTCGGACAGCGATTGAATAAGTCGAATTGGCGATATACGGGAATCTTTTATGAAATTATGGATGTCATCAAAAAAAATGCATGAATGTGAATAAAATACGGAATCGCTATGAGAATTGTAATTACCGGCGCAGGCTTTACCGGAGCGCAGCTTGCGCGGCTGCTTGTAAATGAAAAGCACAACGTCGTTTTAATAGAAAACGATGAAGAAATTGCGCGTCATGCGGCGGACAGACTGGACTGCACCGTCATCACGGCGGAGGGCAACAACCTTGAAACGCTTGAAAAAGCGGGCATTGCAAAGGCGGATGCGCTTGTCTGTCTGACCAGCAACGATGAAGTGAACATGATAACCTGTTCGCTCGTGGACTCCGTTTATCCTGACATCTTAAAAATTGCGCGGGTGCGGAACTACGCCTACTACGTGAACACGGCGGCAGCGCGGAAAACGCACGCAAACACCTTTACCGGAAAGCACCGTCCGCTTTACGGCATCGATTTTATGATTCATCCCGACGTTGAAGCGGCGGACGCAATCGTCAAAGCCGTGGAATGCGGCGCGGTGAGCAACGTTGTAACGTTCGGCGACTCGCAAATGCAGATTTCGCGCATTACGGTGATGAAAGGCAGCGCATTTGCCGGCGCGCGCCTTTTTGAACTGCGGAACGTAACGGACATTCCCATGCTGGTGTCATATATCGAATTTGACGGAAAGCCCTCGCTTCCGGCAGGCTCCACGCAAATTTTTGCGGGCTGCACGCTCGGCATTTTAAGCAAAAAGGACGACGTTCCCAAAATCCTCGAATTGTGCGGCTCCAAACAGCAGGAATTGCGGAAAATCGCGATTATCGGGGCGGGGCGAATTGGAACGCTCGTCGCAGACAAAATTATTGAGCCGAGGAGGAACGGTTTGTTTAAGTTCTTCGGCTCGAATGTCAAAAAGTCGGGGCAAAAAGTCGTCATTATCGACACGGACGCTCAACTTACAAAAAACGCGTCGGAGCGGTTTCCTGAAGCAAGCGTGTGCAGGGGGGACGCGGCGGACGAGATTTTTTTGCAGGAAGAGGGAATTCCGTCGTTCGATCTTGCCATTTGCGCGACGCACAACCACGAAATGAACATGGTGCTTGCAGCCTATCTTGAGTCGCTCGGCGTGAAGCAGTCGATTGCGCTCGTGAACAGTTCTGCCTTTGCGGCGATTGCGCAAAAACTCGGCATTGACGTTACCGTCGCCCTCAAAGACGTCGTTGTCGATTCCATTATGAGCCACATGCGCGGAAAGGCGGTCAAAGAGATTCACACGGTAACGAACGGCGACTTTGAGATTATCGAATGCGAACTGTCTTCCGCGTCAAAAGTCAACGGGCAAAAAATGCGCGACCTCTCCGCGCCGGGAAAATTCCTCGTGCTGCTCGTGCGCCACGCGGGTAAGGACGACTACGAAATCGTCAACGGCGAAACCGTTTTTGCAACCGGCGACCACCTCGTGCTCATTGCGGACGCGGAGCAAAGCGTCAAAGTCCTTGAGTTCTTCGGGAATTCCAACAAATAAATCGACTGGAAAGGCGGTTTTTCCATGATAATTACGTTATTGAGAATCATATCGGTGCTGCTCGGCATTGTAGGCACGTCGTTTACAGTCCCCATTGCGGCGGCGATCGCCTGCGGAGAGACGGACTGCATTGTGCCGTTCGCCGTTCCGATGGCGGCAAGTTGGCTCGGCATTCTTTTATTTAATCTTCCATTTAAAAGACACAAAATGAATTTGACGGTGCGCGGGACTTTTGTCGTCGTCGCGTGCGCGTGGATTTTTACGAGCCTTTTCGGCGCGCTGCCCCTGTATTTCAGCGGGGCAATCCCTTCGTTTACGGATGCCGTCTACGAGAGCGTCAGCGGTTTTACGACGACAGGAGCGACCATTCTTTCCGATGTTGAATCTCTGCCGCGGAGTATGAATCTCTGGCGGTGCATGACGCATTGGCTCGGCGGCATGGGAATTGTTGCGCTGACCGTCGCGCTCCTGCCGCTTTTGGGAATCGGCGGCTTCCAACTCATTAAGGCGGAGACGACGGGGCCTGAAAAAGGCAAAATTACGCCCAAAATTACGACGACTGCAAAACTTTTGTGGATTATTTATTGCGCTTTGACTGCGCTCCAAACAGTCCTCCTCTTGTTGTGCCGCATGGACTTTCTTGACGCGCTCTCTTATGCGTTTGCTACTCTCGGCACGGGCGGATTTGCAACGCGGAATGCAAGCGTGGGCGCGTATAATTCGGCGGCGGTGGACGCAATATGCACGGCGTTTATGTTTCTTGCCGGCGTGAACTTCAGCCTTTACTACTACGCTTTTACGCGCGAGTTTGCCGAAATCGGGCGCAATTCGGAGTTTAAAGTCTATCTTACGCTGATTGCGGTCGTTGTTCTTGCGCTGACGTTGAGCGTAAAGTCCGTATACGGCAGTTTCCTTGGCGCATTCCGCTATTCGTCATTCCAGACCGCGGCGATTATCACGACGACCGGCTTTGCGACTGCCGACTACACGCTTTGGCCCTCTTACGCGCAGTTTTTTATTCTGCTGCTGTTTTTTATCGGCGGCTCGTCCGGATCGACTGCGGGCGGAATAAAAGTCATCCGCTGGGTGATTTTGTTTAAACAATTCGGAAACGAAGCGAAAAAAATGCTCCACCCGCACGGCGTATTTGCAATCCGCTTAAACGGCGCGCCCGGCAGAAAGGACGTTGTGTTCAATGTGGCGGCGTTTCTGTTCGTGTACGGCGTTTTGGTTTTGCTCACTGCCCTTGCAGGCGCTTTTGCGGGGCTTGACTTGTTTTCCGCGCTCACCGGCTCGCTCTCTATGGTAGGAAACGTCGGCCCCGCATTCGGCGCGCTCGGCCCGAGCTGCAACTACGGCTTTTTGCCTCCGCTTTTGAAGTGGTGGTATTGCTTTGCCATGCTAGCCGGACGCTTAGAGTTGTACACGATGATAATATTCTTCCTGCCGGATTATTGGCGGAAGTAGGAGGGATATACGCGGACGGTGAAAAATGTGTTTGAAAGATTTAACGGAGTTCGGCGGACGGTGTTTAGGGAGCGGTTTCAGTAATTCGTAATATGTAATTTTGTTTGTTGTCGTGGAACCGAGTTTTGGGACGACGGTTATTAGACTAGTCTCGTCATTGTGCAAATATCGTTTTACATGGCAGATTCAACTCTCAAGATACCGTTTCCCGCGAGTTTTGCGCCAGCGAAACTCGTGCGGGCGGGAACCCAGTTAAATCTTTTAACCATCTTTCTCTGCCGCCCGCAGGAGTATTAAAACTATGCTTTTTCTATTTACATATGATGGTCAGCCGACATTCAGGGATAATTTCTTTTTGGTCAGTTGTGTTTTAAGTCTGGTTGGTTGGGGCTTGCTGCAGCGAAAAAACATTTCGGATTTGCGTACCGTTTTAGGGCTGCTTTTGATTTGCGTCACTCCGATTGGAATGATGTATATGTTACTCAGCCCTCGCATCCGTGATACAGATCCAAAGTTCGCACTTATTTGCGGTTTTATATATGCAGTCGTTTTCTTTGGCGGGCTGATTAGAGTCGGTTTCTTTAAAAGAAACGGCGGATTTTCTTTGTTGAAAAGAGTTATTTTTTTAGTGAGCGCTCTTATTGCTTCTGCACAAAGTTGGATGTATATGATATTCATATTTAAACTGTTGGGAGCATTTGTATTCTTCATCCTTGCAAACTTCCTGCTCGCTTATATTTTACTCAAAATATATTCTCTCAATAAATCTCATACAAACGAGCAAAATACGAAAAAGGCGGATCTAATTGCAAATACTCTATTTTGGATATATGCGCTGTTGACAGAGTTTATATTTTTTTCAATGTCAGCCGGAAGCATTTAAGTAGAAGCCCGCTTGCTCGAAGTTTTGCTATTGCACCCCTTAAAATGATTCTCTAACCACCATACACGTTTTTCCGCAGTCCTTAAAGCGGCGTTGTTCTTGTATCTTCTGCCGTGCTGCAAACGCGCGCCGGCGTCCCCCGCTGCATCCGTCAAACTCCACTCCTTGCCCGACTTCCTCTGCATCTGTCAATCTTCGTCCCTCATCCGACTTCCCCCGCTCCCCGCTTATACATATTTTTCCGAGAGGGCGTCGACTATTTTGGTTATGGCTTCAATGTCTTTGCCGCTGAGTTGTTCCATTTTGTATAAAAGCATTTCCGGCAGGGCGGCGTGTTTTTTTTCGTAATGGGGTTTGCCGGTTACGAGGTATTCGGCGGAGACTCCGAGAAATTGCGCTATTTTTATGGCGTTTTCCGCGTTCGGAAGAGATTTTTGCCCTGAAAGATAATTGTCGATGGTGTTTTTGCTGATTCCGGCGCCGGCGGCAAGTTCTTTCACTTGAATATCTTTTTCGTCAAGCAATTTTTTTAGATTCGCAGAAAAATCCATGCGCCGATTATACTTTTTTAAGCGTATAAACTTGACAAATTGACTTTTTAAAGTAAATAATAACTGTGTATTGACTTAATTAAGCGTCTTTTACGGCGTTTTAAGTTTTCAAATTCTTCCGTACGGAAGAAAATCTTCTCCGCAATGAGATAAAACTATCTGGAGTTATTTATGAAAAAGACATTTATTTTGTCGTTTTTCGTTTTGGTTTTGGCGTTCGGAATTTTTTCCGCGTGTTCGTCTGTCGTGCCGCTTTCAAGCGATGTCAGTTTTCCCGGAGACAGCGGCAAGTACGCCATTTTGGGACGCGTGACGCTTGAAGATAAAGCGGGTAAAAATAGTTACACCAAACTCATTCAGAAAGCGAAGCAGATGTATCCTGAGGCGGACGACGTTGTGAATATCGTTGTCGATGCAAAGGAAACGAACTTTTTCGGCATGAAGTCGTATAAGTACATTCTTTCCGGCATCGCAATTGACTACAAAGAAGTTGAGTAGAGCAGCAGACTGGTTCGACAACAAAGTTGTCGAACCAGTCTACGAGTTCCAAATCGTACCTGTAGTACGATTTGGAACATCGCATTTCAATGAAACCCGTTTTGAAACGAAAGTTTCCAAACGGGTTTCGTTTATCTTCCTGCCGCGCGTTTTATCCGCGGGCGTTATGACTTGATTAAAATCCTGCTTGCACATTTTGGAGCGGGATTTTTTTATGCCGATTAAAAACGTTTGCGCGGCGGAAGACAACATTATCCGCGCTCAAACTGCGGCAGGGATTGGAAGGGCGGCGGAGCCGTTCCGAAGGAATGGAGCCGGAAGGCGGAACCCTGCAAAGCCCGGTTTTTGCGGTTTCCGCAAAAAGCCGCCCATGAATATCCGCTGAGCGATAATCTTTTTACTTTCACCCTTCGAAGTCCGATTGTCTTTTCTCGTAAATGATAAAAATATGAGCGAAATTTTGAAATTTTTACAGAAATTTTGTATTATGCGCCGTCGGAAAGCGGGAGACGCTTCATAAGAAAACTCCGTCGGGAGGGGCGGCTTGTATGCGCGCACCTCCTGACGGCGCCGCATTGTTTTGCGCTGAGCGCACGATACTTCAATTTACTTCAACGAAAATCTCTGTGCAAATGCTTCTTTAAAAGCGCGTCCCGATTTTCTGCGGAATTATATTTGGGAGTGAAGATGAAAAAATTGTTATCGTTGGTGTTTATGCTTTTTTGTGCCGGCGTTTTCCTTGCCGCCGAGCCGAAAGGGAAGGGAAATGCTGCGGTCGCCGTGACGGAAAAGGACTTTTCCATAAAACCGAAGGATGCGGTGATCGACGTTGTCCTTAATGAAAAGTTTTATGAGGTTATAACCGATTTGATTTTTTATAATCCGGGGCAGACCGTAGAAGTGCCGGTGCGCTGCCCGTTTCCTACGGCGGAAGTCTACCGGCACGACAAGATATACGACGTTCAGTGCTGGGCGAACGGCAGAAAGGTCGATTATGAAGAAGAGCCTGCCGATTTGTATTTATCGACTGCCGCCGTTCCTGCCGACTGGAAAAACACGTTTACCGGACGCGTATCGTTCGGCGGAAAAACGTATACGCACACCAAGATTTCGTATAAGTCGGATTACGGATACGATGCGGTTGGCTACGTCGTTACCTGTTTTTACGGAACGGGGATAAACGATGACGGTCTTATTGAAAAACTGACGCTCAGAATCAGAAACAATATGAAGTACGACCGCGTGTATGCCGTGGAAATGGGCAATAAAGATATTGAAAAAGATTTTGTGCGGTCGGGCGATAACGCGTTCGTGGCGGTTTTTACTGCGCTCAAACCGAACAGCGCTTCTATGTTCAGGATTTTTATCAAAGACATTGCCGACGATACGGGACCGCAAAGTTTTCCGGCGTATTTTAGATTTAATAAATACAAAACGAATGCCGGCGACTTGTTTTGGTACAGAAAGGATCAACTCCGAGTAGTCAGAAAAACGATTTATGCCCTGCACGGCGACGTGTTTAAGGCGCAGGACTTAATCGACTTGTTTTCCGAATGGGGAAAATACTGGAGCCGTCCGTATAAAGTAAATCCCGACTTTTCGGAAGAGGATTTTTCCGACATTGAAAAAGAAAATATAAAAATTCTTTTGGCGGAGGAAGAGTCGCGTAAGTAAAGGATTTCAGCGCGCGGCAGCCGCGAGTGCTTTGCACGGCGATTGTTTTGCACGGTAATAAAATGCAAGAATTCTCTTGCATTTTATTACCAAAAAGTGTATAAACTCCCCACTTGCAATTTAATGATTGGGTTGCAAGGATTTAAGGGTTCTTTGAAACCGGCGGAATGCAAGAGCATATCCGGCGCAGCCGTAAAGTTTGTTCGGGAAACGTACGGAACATTCAGGTTTGCGCGGTCTTGAGACAGGTTTTGTGCCGTCGGCATAAAACGCGATAACTGTTTTACGGATTTCGGTTCGTCTGGATGCAGACAAGGCTCTGGAATGCCAAACCAGTCGTCAAATTGTATATGTTTGATGATGATCGGTGGTTACCGGCCGGGATATTTCGAACGTTATGGAATATCATAAAAAGAAAAAGATTCTAGTCCGTTTAATCACATCATTTTTCATTCTCTATGCAAATCAAAGTGTGTATGCGAATGAGGTTTGCCTCCGTGGATGCAGGTCTTGTTCTGGCTTAAAGTGCAGCACATTAAAATAAAAATGCCGGTACAATTAAGGGAATCGTAACCGGCAAGGAGAAACACATGGCAAAGGAGAAGTTCGTTAGAACCAAACCTCACATGAACGTTGGAACCATTGGACACGTAGACCATGGTAAGACTACTCTTTCTGCGGCCATTACATCTTACTGCGCTAATAAGTACGGTGACAAGGCCCTCAAGTATGACGAAATTGATAATGCTCCGGAAGAAAAGGAGCGCGGTATTACAATCAATACCCGTCACCTTGAGTATCAGTCCGACAAGCGCCATTATGCGCATATCGACTGTCCGGGACACGCAGACTATGTTAAAAACATGATTACCGGTGCGGCACAGATGGACGGTGCTATTCTCGTTGTTTCCGCTCCGGATTCCGTTATGCCCCAGACAAAAGAGCATCTTCTTCTTGCTCGTCAGGTAGGCGTTCCGAAAATTATCGTATTCCTTAACAAGGTTGATCAGGTAGACGATCCCGACCTTCTTGAACTTGTCGTTGAAGAAGTAAAAGATACGGTACAGAGCTACGGATTCTCCGCCGATACGCCGATTATCAAAGGTTCCGCATTCAAGGCTTTGAATGAGGCTTCAGATCCGGCAAATACGGCACCGATTGAAGAATTGCTCGTTGCAATGGATACATGGTTCGATGATCCCGTTCGCGATGAAGATAAGCCGTTCCTTATGCCGGTTGAAGATATTTTCACCATTTCCGGACGCGGTACTGTTGTTACGGGTCGTATCGAACGCGGTGTTGTCAATATGAACGATGAAGTTGAAATCGTAGGTATTCGTCCGACTGCAAAATCGACCGTAACGGGAATCGAAATGTTCCAGAAGACTCTCGATCAGGGTATGGCGGGCGATAACGTCGGTATCCTGCTTCGCGGTGTTGATAAGAAAGATGTTGAACGCGGTCAGGTTCTTGCAAAACCGGGTTCAATCAAACCGCATACCAAATTCGAAGCTCAGCTTTATGTTCTTTCAAAAGAAGAAGGCGGACGCCATTCGTCTTTCCGCACCGGTTACCGCCCGCAGTTCTATTTCAGAACAACGGATATTACCGGTACAATCGAACTTGAGCCGGGAACGGAAATGGTTATGCCCGGCGATAACGTAAAAGTTATCGGCGAACTTATTCACCCGATTGCTATGGACGAAGGTCTTAAACTTGCTATCCGCGAGGGCGGTCGCACAATCGCTTCCGGACAGGTAACAAAGATTATCGAGTAGATTCGGATTTGACCGGCTCAAAATTCAGAGCCGGTCGTCCTTTGGAGGAATAAGTTATGGCTAATGGAAAGATTCGTGTCAGACTTCGCGCATTCGACGTTGAACTGATCGATCAAAGTGCAAAAGCCATTGTACAGGCTGTACAGAAGGCAGGCGCAAAGGTTTCGGGGCCTATCCCGCTTCCGACAAGAATCAATAAGGTAACGGTGCTGCGTTCTCCTCACGTCAATAAAAAATCACGCGAGCAGTTTGAAATGCGTACGCACAAACGCCTTATCGACATATTGAATCCGACGTCCGACGTTATGGATTCTCTTATGAAACTTGAACTGCCTGCAGGTGTAGCAGTAGAAATTAAACAGTAGTTTTACTGTAAATAAGGTACGGTTCCTGCGGATCTGGAACGGCGGCCTTAAAAGAAACAATGTTTCTTATGATAGGAGTTTTCAGATGAAAGGTCTGATTGCAAAAAAAGTAGGAATGACACAGGTTTTCGACGAAAGCGGCAACTTAACGCCTGTTACCGTGATCCGCGTCGATCCGAACACTGTAGTTGCTACAAAGACGAAAGAAAACTGCGGGTACGATGCCGTAGTCCTCGGCGTGGACGATATGAAAGAGGGCAAGGCGAATAAAGCGTATTCGGGGATTTTTCCGGAAAACGTTTCACCGAAACGTCATTTAAAAGAATTCCGCGACTTTGAAAAAGAAGTAAAAGTCGGCGATTTGGTCGGTTTGGAATTGTTCGACAAGTCTCGCTTTTTGGATGTTACCGCCACTTCTAAAGGAAAGGGTTTTCAGGGCGTCATGAAGAGATGGGGCTTCCACGGCGGTCGCGCATCTCACGGCTCTAAGTTCCATCGCGAAGCGGGCGGCACTGGACAGTCGACAACGCCGGGACATTGCTTTAAGAATGTAAAAATGCCGGGACATATGGGTTTTAGACGGGTTACCATACAGAATCTCAAGATTGTGAAAATCGATCCTGAATTGAACGTAATTCTTGTTCGCGGGGCGGTTCCCGGGAATAAAGACTGCACGCTGATTGTTAAGTCCGCGGTGAAAAAATAGGCAGAGGATGACATATTATGGAAAAGAAAGTCTATTCAATCGACGGTAAAGAACTGCGTACAATCAACCTTGACGATAAGGTCTTCGGTCTGCCGGTAAATGACGACGTTATTTACTATGCGATTACCAATGAACTTGCAAATATGCGTGTCGGTACGGCGTGTACAAAAACGCGTGCCGAAGTTCACGGCAGCAATGCAAAGCCGTATAAGCAGAAGGGAACCGGAAACGCGCGCCGCGGTGATAAAAAATCGCCGATTATGGTCGGCGGCGGTACGATATTCGGACCGAAACCGCGGGATTACAGTTATACGATTCCGAAAAAAGCGAAACGCCTTGCGATGAAGTCCATTTTGAGCATGCAGGCTCAGAGCGACCGCTTTACGGTTGTCGAGGATTTTACGATTGAGTCCGGCAAGACGAAAGATTTGGTTAAGATTCTCAGTAATTTTGCGGACGGAGAGCGGACGGTTATCATTCTCAAAGATGACGACGTTCAAATTAAACGGGCGGGACGGAACATTCCGTTCTTGTCTTTCCTTTCGTATAACCGCTTACGGGCGCACGATCTTTTCTACGGACGGAAGATTATTGCGCTTGAAGGCGCCGTGAAAAATCTTTCGGATTTTTATGCCGAATCAAAGGAGGCTAAATAATGGATTATACGGATATTCTTATTGAGCCGGTTATTTCGGAAAAAGCGAACGCACTGCGCGAGCAGGATAAATACGTGTTTTTGGTGCAGCCTTCTGCCACAAAAACGCAAATTAAAGAAGCGGTCAAAAGACTTTTCAACGTAAAGGTTTTGGACTGCACGACTATCAATGTGATGGGAAAGATGAAGCGGCTCCGCGGCAAGCCCGGCCGCACATCTTCCTGTAAGAAAGCAATTGTACGTTTGGTTGCCGGAGAAACAATTCAGGCATTCGAGGGCGTATAAGGTTGCTGGGATTAAGGGGAAGTAAAAATGGCTCTTAAGTTTTTTAAGCCAATGACTGCGGGAACGCGCGGACGCGTTGATTTACGCAGGGACGAACTGACGACCGATACACCCGAAAAAAAGTTGGTGTCAGGGAAAAAGTCCACCGGCGGACGCGGAGCGGGAGGGCGTATTTCGGTACGTCATCACGGCGGCGGTCACAAGAGACTGTATCGTGTAATCGACTTTAAACGCGATAAGCACGGCATTCCGGGGACGGTCAAAACAATTGAATACGATCCGAACCGCAGCGCCAATATTGCGTTGGTTTTTTATGCGGACGGCGACAAGCGCTATATCATCGCGCCGAAAGGTTTACAGGTCGGACAGAAAATCATGTCGGGTGAAAACGCGGCTCCGACAGTCGGAAACGCTCTGCCGCTCGGCAGAATCCCGGTCGGTTTTACGGTGCACAATATCGAATTGCAACTCGGCTGCGGCGGACAACTTGTCCGGTCGGCAGGCGCAAGCGCTCAGATTTCGGGAAACGAAGGCGACTACGTTATCGTGCGTCTTCCGTCCAGCGAAATCCGCAGAATCAATGCGAAGTGCTACGTGACAATCGGCGTAGTCGGAAATGAAGAGCACATGAATGTCCAGTTGGGTAAGGCGGGACATAAACGCTGGCTCGGCATTCGTCCGACGGTGCGCGGTATGGCGATGAACCCTGTCGATCATCCGCTCGGCGGCGGTGAAGGTGCAGGAAAAGGACGCAATCCCGTTACTCCGTGGGGACAGCCTTGCAAAGGTTATAAAACCCGCAACAAGAGAAAGCCGTCCGGTAAATTCATTATTTCACGGCGCAAGAAGTAGTTGCAGAGGAGATAACTGTGTCAAGATCTGTTAAAAAAGGTCCTTTTGTGGAGAACAGTCTCTATAAAAAGGTAATAGCGATGAATAAAGAGTCGGACAGGAAGATGATAAAGACGTATTCCCGCTGCTCTACAATCATACCGGAAATGGTCGGCAATACTATTTCCGTTTACAATGGCAAATCATGGATCCCGGTTTACGTTACTGAGAACCTTGTCGGGCATAAACTCGGCGAGTTTGCTCCCACGAGGACGTACCGCGGTCATGGTGGTACAGATAAATCGGCTAAGGCTAAGTAAAGGCGGATATGATGGCTGAAAAAAAAGGTTATGTAGCCACTACGAAATTCCTTATCGCGTCGCCGACAAAGGTTCGTCCCGTCGCTCGTGTAATCGTAAGAAAGCCCTGTACGACGGCTCTGGCAATTCTTGCCAATATGCCGCAAAAAGGCGCCGGTCTTATAAGCGCGACTTTGAAGTCGGCGGTTGCAAACGCTCTTAACGTGAACGGCAAACTTGCAGAAGATATGCTCTACGTTAAAGAAATTCGAGTTGACGAAGGTCCGAGATTGAAACGCGTTTGGTTTCGCGCGCGCGGACGCGCCGACCGGCTCTTGAAGCGTATGTGCCATATTACCGTCGTAGTTGACGAAAAGGCGGGGGAATAAAGTGGGGCAGAAAGTTAGTCCAATCGGTTTGCGCTTAGGCGTGAACAAAACATGGCAGTCGCGCTGGTACGCGGATCCCCGCGAATATGCGGATTTAGTGCTCGAAGACAGAAAAATCAGAAAAATGGTTTCCGAGCATCCTGAATGTAAAAATGCCGACATTGCGGAAATTGAAATTATTCGGCATCCGCAGCGCGTTACGATTGTCATTCATACGGCGCGTCCGGGCGTCATCATCGGCGTGAAAGGCGCGACGATTGAAAAAATCAGCGCGGACATTCAGAGCCAGTTGACCAAAAAGGTTCAGATTAAGATTAAAGAAATCAAACGCGCGGATGTAAACGCAAGTTTGATTGCGCAGAATGTGGGGCGTCAACTTGCAGGGCGCGGTTCGTTCCGCAAGGCGTTAAAGCAAGCGGTCGGGAATGCGATGCGCGCAGGCGCGCAGGGAATTAAAGTCCGCGTTTCCGGCCGTTTGGGCGGCGCCGATATGACGCGCAAGGAAGAACACAAGGAAGGCCGCGTTCCGCTTCATACGCTTCGCGCCGATATCGATTACGGAACGTTCGAGGCTCATACGACGTACGGTAAAATCGGCGTAAAAGTCTGGGTTTACAACGGTATGAACTACGGAAACGAGCAGAACGAAGATGCGGGACAACTTGTGCGTAAGAACCGCCGCGAGCGTTCCCAGCGGACGGGGGCGGATAGAACAGAGCGTTCGAGTTCCGCGAAGGAAAGGAGCTAAATTATGCCGTTGAGTCCTAAAAGAGTTATGCACCGTAAGGTGCAGCGCGGCAGGGAAAAAGGCAACGCGACGCGCATCAATCATATCGACTTTGGAGACATTGCCCTTGTTGCAATGGAGCCGACGTGGTTGAACGCGCGGGTTATTGAAGCGGCTCGTATCGCTATTAACCGTAAACTTGACCGCAAAGGAAAACTTTGGATTCGCGTATTTCCCGATAAACCGGTGTCAAAAAAACCGGCGGAAGTCCGCATGGGTAAGGGAAAGGGCGCGCCCGATCATTGGGCGGCTGTCATTAAGCCGGGTACGATTTTGTTTGAAGTCGGCGGCGTTGACATCGGTCTTGCGGAAAAAGCGTTGATGCTTGCAAGCAGTAAATTGCCGGTTACGACGAAAATCGCATTCAAGCCGGTGAAAGATTAAGGAGGAATAGGATGGCTGAAGCAAAAGCGAAAAAAAGCAAAAGCAATGTAAAAGAACTTTCTTATTCCGAATTGATTGCCAAGCGCGATGAGATGAAGAAAAAATACATGGATCTCCGTTTTAAGATGGTGATTTCTCATGTAGACAACCCGATGCAGAAGCGTATCATGCGCCGCGATATTGCGCGTTTAAATACGTTCATCCGGCAGAAAGAACTTGCCGGAGAAAATAAGTAGGAGCTGAACTGTGGAAGAAAATGCCGTTCAGACTGTAAAGCCCAAAAAGCGTTCGTTCGTCGGTCTTGTTACCAGCGATAAAATGGATAAATCCATCGTTGTAACGATTACGACGAAAAAGATGGACCGGCTTTACAAAAAATATGTTACGTGGTCAAAGAAATATATGGCGCATGATGAAAAAAACGATGCCCATATCGGCGATACCGTTCGCATTATTGAGTGCAGTCCGTACAGCAAACGTAAATGCTGGCGGCTTGCGGAAATTGTCGAGCGCGCTAAGTAAGGAGATCGGAATATGATTCAGATGCAGTCTTGCATGACGGTCGCTGATAACTCCGGAGCGAAACTTGCTCAGTGCATTAAGGTTATCGGCGGATCTCACCGCCGTTATGCCGGAATCGGCGATGTTGTTATAGTGGCGATAAAGGATGCGATCCCGACGTCTACTATCAAAAAAGGTACGATTGAAAAGGCGGTCATTGTTCGGCAGTCGAAGGAATACCGCCGCCCCGACGGGACTTACATTCGTTTTGACGACAATGCGTGCGTTATCGTCGATGAAAATAAGAATCCGAAAGGAAAGCGCATCTTCGGACCGGTTGCCCGCGAGTTGCGCGATATGGATTTTATGAAAATCGTATCGCTTGCGCCGGAAGTTCTGTAAGGAGTTGCGGTAATGGTACAGAAGAAATTTAAAATTCATAAGGACGATACGGTCGAAGTTCTTGCCGGCAAGGACAAGGGAAAGCGCGGGACTGTTGTGCGCGTGCTGACTAAAAAAGATGCCGTTATCGTTTCCGGTGTGAACATCGTTAAAAAGGCGATGAAAAAGCGCAGTCAACAGGATCAGGGCGGTATCGTCGAGATTGAAGCTCCGCTTAATATTTCAAACGTGGGGATTATCTGCAAAAAATGCGGCCGCCCGACGAAAATCGGTTATAAAATCGACGGTGACAAGAAAGTTCGCGTCTGCCGTAAGTGTGGAGATATACTGTAATGGCTAATTACGTACCCCGGCTTAAGAAAGTCTATAAGGACACTATCGCTCCGGCACTCATGAAAGAATTTAACTACACGACTCCTATGCAGGTTCCTGCAGTGAAGAAAGTTGTAGTCAGCATGGGCGTGGGCGAAGCTCTCACAAATAAGAAACTTCTTGACGCTGCAGTAACGGATCTTACTCAGATTACTGGGCAGAAAGCGGTTAAAACAAAGGCTAAGAAAAGTATAGCTAACTTCAAATTGCGTGAGGGCAATGAAATTGGAGCAATGGTAACTTTGCGCGGAACAATTATGTATGAATTTTTGGACCGCCTTATTAACGTTGCGCTTCCTCGTGTAAAGGATTTCCGCGGTATTAAAGCTACCGGCTTTGACGGACACGGAAATTTTTCTCTTGGTATTACGGAACAGATTATATTCCCGGAAATCGACTTTGATAAAATCACTAAGATTGCCGGAATGAATGTTACTATCGTAACCAGTGCAAAAACCGATGCCGAAGCAAAGGCTTTGCTTACCAAGTTTAATATGCCGTTCCGCAAGTAAGGGAGTAGAACATGGCTAAGAAATCAATGGTTATAAAAGCCGCCCGCAAACAGAAATACAAAACCAGACAGTATAATCGCTGTCAGATTTGCGGTCGTCCGCACGGATATTTGCGTAAGTACAAGATGTGCCGTATCTGCTTCCGCAAATTGGCAAGTGAAGGTCTGCTTCCGGGCGTTACAAAATCAAGCTGGTAGTGGTAGGAGGATAGAATGAGTGTTTCAGATCCGGTAGCAGATATGCTTACAAAGGTTCGGAATGCGGCTGTAGCCCGCCACGAAAAAGTTGATATTCCGGCTTCAAGATTAAAGCTGGAAATCGTGAAAATTCTGAAAACCGAAGGCTATATAAAGAATTTTAAGAAGGTACAGGAAGACGGAAGAGGAATTATCCGCATCATCCTGAAATATGATGACAGTAACAATCCGGTTATCCATGGAGCAAAGAAAATTTCCACTCCGGGTCGCCGCGTTTATTCCGGATATAAGGAACTTCCGCGCGCCTTGAACGGCTACGGAACGGTCATTGTTTCTACGTCTTCCGGCGTTACAACCGGCAAAAAGGCGACTGAAAAAATGGTCGGCGGTGAACTTATCTGCTCAATTTGGTAATAGGAGGAAGAAATGTCAAAACTTGGTAAACTTCCTGTAGCTATTCCGGCAGGAGTAACCGTTTCCGTAAATGACGGCGTTGTTGCAGTTAAAGGGCCGAAAGGCGAATTGAAACAGGCTTACGATAAGAGCGTGAATGTTGAAGTGAAGGGGAGTGAAGTCTTGGTAACACCCCTTGATAACGAAAAGCAGACAGGTGCGTTTCACGGATTGTATCGCAATCTTATTCACAACATGGTTGTCGGTGTAAGTCAAGGATTTTCAAAGACACTGATTATCAACGGTGTAGGTTATCGTGCTGAAGTTCAGGGAAAACTTTTGATGATGAATCTTGGATTTTCCAACGACTTTTATGCTGCAATCCCTGAGGGATTGACTGTAACTGCGGATGCGAACGGAAAAATAGTTATATCCGGTGCCGATAAGCAGAAAGTCGGAGAGTTCAGTGCACAGATTCGTAAATTGCGCTTGCCCGAACCTTATAAGGGAAAGGGAATTCGCTATGAAACCGAAGTTATCAGACGCAAAGTCGGTAAGACCGGCGTAAAATAAGGATGATAAGCTATGTTGAAAAAATTAAATGATAAAGACAGAAAACGTCTGCATAGGAAAATCCATATCCGCAAGCGCATTTTTGGAACCGCAGAGCGTCCTCGTATGACTGTAACACGCAGCAATAAAAATCTGTATGTTCAGATTATAAACGATGACGAGGGAAAGACGCTTGCTTCGATTTCCTCTATGGAAAAAGAATTTGCGGCTCTTAAACCGACGGTTAAAGATGCTGAAAAATTAGGTGAAGCGTTGGGTGCACGCCTTAATGAATTGAAGATTTCCGAAGTGGTTTTTGACCGCAACGGTTATCTGTATCACGGCGTTGTAAAAGCCCTTGCCGACGGAACCCGTAAAGCCGGGATCAAATTCTAGGAGTTATTGATGGAACACCAGAAATTCGATAAAGAACCGAAAGAAAAAGAGTTCACTGAAAAGCTGGTAACGCTTAACCGGACTGCAAAAGTCGTGAAAGGCGGACGCCGCTTTTCTTTCGCAGCTCTTACGGTTGTCGGCGATCAGAAAGGCCGCGTCGGATACGGATTCGGCAAGGCGAATGATGTTTCTGAGGCTATTAAGAAGAGTATTGACCGCGCAAAGCGGAATCTTATTGCAATGCCTCTGAAGAACGGTACTATTCCGCATGAAATCATCGGAAAATATAAGAGTTCTTCCGTATTGCTTAAACCTGCCTGCTCCGGTACCGGAATTAAGGCAGGCGGTGCGGTGCGTGCTGTAATGGATGCGGTCGGTGCGACGGATATTATTTCGAAATCGCTCGGATCAAGTTCTTCGGTTAACGTTGTACGTGCTACGTTCAATGCGATTGAGCATCTGATGGATGCAAAGATTGTTGCCGCAAACCGCGGTAAGAATCTTAATGAACTGTGGGGTTAAACTTATGGCAAACAAACTTCAGATTACGCTTGTAAAAAGCACAATCGGACAGAAACCGGCTAAAGTTGCAACCGTCCGCAGTCTTGGATTGAAGAAAATCAGTTCTTCAGTCATTCAGGATGATACGCCTGCAATCCGCGGAATGATTGCGGCTGTTTCTCATCTTGTGAAAGTTGAGGAGACAAAATAATGTCTGATTATAATCCGATTCTTAGTGCTCCAAAGGGTGCTAACAAGAAAAGAAAGATTGTCGGTCGCGGTTCGTCTTCAGGACTTGGAACAACTGCCGGCAAAGGAAACAAGGGACAGCAGTCCCGTTCCGGAGGCGGAAATCCGTATGTAGGTTTTGAAGGCGGTCAGATGCCGCTTTTCCGCCGTATCGCACACAGAGGTTTTTCAAATCATCCTTTTAAGAAGGAGTATACCTGCATAAATTTGGGGCAGCTTGAAGCAAAATTTGCCGACGGCGAAACTGTAAACAAAGAAACGCTTGTTTCAAAAGGTTTGACTTCTACAAAAGGAGCGCGCTTTGTAAAGGTGCTCGGCAACGGCGATATTACAAAGAAACTTACCGTGGAAGTGGATAAAATTTCCGCTTCTGCAAAAGAGAAAATCGAAAAAGCGGGCGGCTCAGTTTCGGTAAAACCGGAAGAAGCTCCTGCGGCGGAAAAATAATCGCGGAGTAAAACATGGCAAGCAATCCTATTGTAAATATGTTTAAAGTGAAGGAACTGCGCTCGCGGATGCTCTTTACTCTGCTTATTCTTGCGATATTCCGTTTGGGAAGCGTCTTGACTATTCCGGGTATAGATGCAAACGTGCTTTTACAGTACTTCGATAATCTGGCGGCGCAGAATAGAAATGCGTTTGCCAGTTACATGGACTTCTTCGTAGGCGGGGCATTTTCCAATTTCTCCATATTTATG
Source organism: Treponema sp. (assembly GCA_052169915.1). Classification (GTDB taxonomy): domain Bacteria; phylum Spirochaetota; class Spirochaetia; order Treponematales; family Treponemataceae; genus Treponema_D. Next base: position 23,175 of record JBQNBN010000012.1, on the reverse strand, counting down.
TTAGGTGTAATGCCTTACATCTCTATGCAGATTATTATGCAGCTTGCCGTGATTATCTTCCCGTCGCTTAAAAAAGCGATTCAGGAAGACGGCGGGCAGCGCAAATTTGCGACATGGACTCGAATTGGAACGATTTTCGTATGTTTGCTTCAGTCTTATGCGATTACGGTTTATGCAAGCAGCATTCCGGGCTGTATAATGCTCGATCCGCGCTGGAAATTTAATGCACTGGCGATGCTGACTGTAACGACCGGCTCTATGATAACGGTATGGCTTGGAGATCAAATTACGGCGAGAGGAATCGGTAACGGTATTTCTATGATGATTTTTGCCGGTATCGTAGCTCGTTTGCCGAATGCGGTTGTTGAGCTTGTGCAGAAAGTTTCTGCCGGTGAAATACAGCTTGTGTTTGTTATTGTAGTTCTTGTTATGTTTATTGCAATAATTGCAGTTGTTGTATATGAAGAAGCGGGAGAGCGAAAAATTCCGGTTCACTACGCTAAACGTGTAGTAGGAAGAAAAATGTACGGCGGACAAAATACTTATATTCCGTTTAAGGTAAATCCGTCTAACGTAATCCCGTTGATTTTTGCTTCTTCTTTATTGACTCTGCCTCTTCAGCTTGTATCAATGATCGGCAGTAATCCCGATTATCGTTGGATATCGAAATTGTCGGCGATTTTGCAGCCGAATGGAATATGGTATAACGTTCTGTTGGTTCTTCTTATTGTCTTTTTTGCATACTTCTACACTCAGGTAACACTGAACCCCACTGAAATTGCAAAAAATATACGGGAAAACGGCGGCTCCATTCCCGGTGTACGTACGGATAAAACGGAAGAATATTTGCAGAAAATATTGAATAGACTCGTACTGCCCGGTGCTTTATTCCTGGCAGCAATCGCAATAATTCCTACGGTTGTTCAAAACTTGTTTAAGTTCCCGCAATCGGTTGCCATGTTGATGGGCGGTACTTCGCTTATCATTTTGGTCGGAGTTGATTTGGATACTATGAGTCAAGTGGAAGCCCTTCTTAAAATGCATCACCAAGAAGGTCTGACAAAGAAGGGTCGGATTAAATCGAGAAATCTTTAGATTTTTGTGATTTATACTAGAAAAGGATAGGGGATATGTGATATATTTCATCACATTTTGCCGGATTGCTCTCATTGCGAGGTGCTTTAATCTGGTAACAGTATCTCAGGAGGTCTTTTATGAAAGTACGAACCAGTGTAAAACCTATCTGTGATAAGTGTAAGGTTATCAAACGGAACGGAATTGTCCGTATCATTTGTTCAAACCCGAAACACAAACAGAAACAGGGCTAAGGAGTAGCGGATGGCTCGAATTGCGGGAGTTGATATCCCTAACAAGCATATCGGTATAGCGTTAACGTATATTTACGGTATCGGACGTTCTGCCGCTAGAAAAATTTGCGAGGAAGCGAAAATTGCGCCGGAAAAATTGGCGAACGACCTTTCTCAAGAAGAGTTGACGGCGCTGCGGGAAGTTATTGATAAGAACTACAAAGTTGAAGGCCGGCTCCGCACGGAAATCGGTTTAAATCTAAAACGCCTTATGGACATCGGCTGCTACCGCGGACTCAGGCACCGAAGGGGACTGCCGGTACGCGGTCAGCGTACCCGTACGAATGCGCGTACTCGCAAGGGTAAGAAAAAGACCGTTGCGAATAAGAAGAAAGCGTAAGGCGGAGGAAAATCAATGGCTACAGCTAAAAAACGAAAGGAAAAGAAAAGCGTTTACGAAGGTAATGTATACATTCAGGCAACGTTTAATAACACAATCGTTACGGTTACCGATTTAAACGGCAACGCTCTTGCATGGGCGTCTTCCGGCGGACTGGGCTTCCGCGGGGCGAAAAAATCTACTCCGTTTGCCGCTCAGACTGTTGCCGAAGCGGCAATCCAAAAAGCGGTGAGTTACGGTTTACGTGAAGTCCATGTGTATGTGAAAGGTCCCGGCATGGGACGTGAAAACGCTATCCGCTCGCTCGGAAATATGGGGTTGCGGGTTAAATCGATTCACGACATTACGCCGATTCCGCATAACGGATGCCGTCCGCGTAAAACGCGCCGTATGTAATTTGCAGGGAGTGCACAGGGAATGTCTGAATGTGTAAGGTTTTTCCGTAAGCAGGATAACCCCGATGCAAAAAGATTGATGCGCAAGGGCGCTCCGGGATCAGCCGGTAAGAAACGGCGGCTTGTTGTAGAGTTTTATTCTAAATAAGGAGTTAAGATGGCTCGCAAAAATCTGCTTAAAGGTTTTAAAAAAACCAAGGGTATTACTTTTGAGCATCTTGAGAACAACCCGAATTACGGAAAATTTATCGCATATCCTTTTGAAACGGGATTCGGGACGACGGTCGGCAACACGCTGCGCCGCGTCCTCTTGTCTTCTATTCAAGGGTACGCAATTACGTCGATTCGCATTACGTCCTACGATGCTGATGGTGTTCCTCATGTTATTTCCAGCGAATACGAAGCGGTTCCGAATGTTTCGGAAGACACGCTGGAGATAATCAACAGTTTGAAACAGATTCGTTTGCGGTTACCTAACGACAATGAACAGGATACGATTCTTTATGAGTTTAAAGGACCGGGCACCGTAAAAAGTGATGATCTTGCTCGAGAAAATCAACTTGAAGTCATGTCAAAAGACTTGTTGCTTTTTACCATGATGGAAGGCGCGCATCTTGAAATCGAGATGCAGATTGACCTTGGACGAGGTTATGTTCCTGCGGAAGTGAACGAGCATTACATCGAAGTTGTCGGTACAATTCCGATTGATGCGATTTTTACTCCCGTCCCGAAGGTGAAATATTCGATTGAACCTTGTCGTGTGGGACAGCGCAACGATTATGATAAGCTGATACTTGAAATTTGGACGAACGGAACGATTGCGCCGGATGATGCGTTGGCGGAAGCCGCAAAGATTGCAAAAGAGCATTTTTCAATTTTTGTGAATTTCAACGATAGTGAAATCTACGGCGGAGATGACGGCGATGAAGAGGATGCGCGCGTGCGCCAAATTCTCAACACGCCTGTTGAAGAACTTGAACTTTCGGTTCGCTCTTCAAATTGTCTGAAAAATGCAAATATCCGTACAATCGGCGAATTGACCAAAAAGACCGAAGATGACATTGGGAAGACTCGGAATTTCGGTAAAAAGAGTCTTACTGAAATCAAAGAAAGACTTCAGGAATGGGGGCTTTCTCTGGGAATGACTGATTACAGTCATTTGAAGAACGCTGTGAATATTACAAAGCAGAAGGAAGAAACAGATGAATCATAGAAGTGGTTTTAATCCGCTTTCGCGAACAACAGCCCACCGCCGCGCTATGTCGCGGAATATGGTAACATCGCTTTTTAGATTTGAACGCATTACAACGACAAAATCTAAGGCTCTTGAAGTTCGCAAAGCGGCAGAGAAATTGATAACGCGCGGAAAAGTGGACTCCGTGCATAACCGTCGCGAAGTTGCTAAATTCATTTCCGATGAAAAGATATTGAATAAACTGTTTACGGAAATCGGTCCGCGTATGAAAGAACGCAACGGCGGCTATACGCGCGTCCTGAAACTCGGTTTTAGACAAGGCGATGCTGCTGATATGGTGATTTTGGAACTCGTCGATTATAAACTGGAGCCGGATACGGGCGATGAAAATGCGCCTGCAAAGGAAAAGAAAGCAGAAAAGCCTTCAAAAAAAGCGGCCGCCGATAAAGCCGAGCCAAAAGCGAAGAAAAGCGCCGCGAAAAAGTCCGCTGCAAAAAAAGCCGAGCCGGAAGTTGACGGCGAGGCTAAGGGGGAATAATGTCTAAGAATCATCGTGGAAGCGGTATACGCACACTTCCTTTGCACGGACGCGGCGCTTGCCCTGTCTGCAAAGCGGAAAATATTAAACTTTTGTACGAGCAGACGGTTGACGGTCAGACTGTAAAAGTTTGCAAGTTCTGTAATGCCGCATTAAAGCGTAAAGCGGCAGCCGCTCCGAAGCCTGCGGCAGAAGAGGCAGCGGCGGAATAAAATTTTCCAAGTAAGGAAGAATTTTTCGTTATTATTTGATAATTTAATAAAAGAGCCGTTTATGCTTTCAAAACTCCGAATGACAGGTTTTCCGGATTCGGAGTTTTTTATTTATAAAAAGTAGTGCAGTCGTCTTCTTCTCTTGTTAAAAATTCTATTATGTATTTACTAAACTTAAAAAATTAAATATAGTTTAAGAAATTCTCTGAGAGCTATGACCGTCAGTTGTTTGCTAGTAGTCTCATTCTATTTTGGAGGAATTATGAAAAAAATTATTGGAGCATCAGCTGCAATATTAATTGCAGTCGCTATGGCGTCTTGCGCAAAGAAAAACGGAATGTCCGGCGGAGATACGATTAAGATCGGCGGATTGGCGCCTCTTTCCGGTCCCGTTGCGGTTTACGGCGTGGAATGCAAAAACGGAATCGACCTTGCTGTTGAAGAAATCAATGCGGCAGGCGGTATCGCGGGTAAAAAAATCGACTTTATCTGTGAAGATGATGAAGGCAGCCCTGATAAAACCGTAAACGCGTTCAAAAAATTGCTCACAAAGGATAAGGTTTCGCTTGTCATCGGCTCGCTGCCGTCCGGTTGTGCAAAATCCACGACGACGCTTGCGCAGGCGCGCGGCGTTCTTCAAATTGCGCCTGCTGCAACTGCGCCGGATATTACCGATGCGGGTAATTTTATCTTCCGCGCCTGCTTTATCGATCCGTTTCAGGGAACAGTCGGCGGGAAGTTCGCGGCGGAAACGCTCGGCGCAAAAAAAGCGGCGGTTCTCTACAATATACAGAGCGATTATTCCGTCGGAATGATGGAGAACTTTAAGGCGGCGTTTACGGCTGCCGGCGGTGAAATTTCTGCCTTGGAGTCTTATGCGGAAAACGACAAGGACTTTAACGCCCAGCTTACAAAAATCAAAAGCGTTAATCCTGATGTTGTCTATCTTCCGGACTTGTATGGAATGGTTGCGCTGATTGCCAAACAACTCCGCGCGCAGGGAATAACGGTTCCGCTTGTCGGCGGCGACGGTTGGGACGGTCTTATCGGAACCGCAGGCGACGAAGTGGTAAACGGATTTTATTCTAATCATTATTCCACAGAATCGACGGATGAAAAGGTGCGAAAATACGTTTCTGCATTCCGCGTAAAGTACAACAAATACCCAAACGCCTTTTCTGCGCTGGGATATGACTGCGTGTACTTGCTGAAAGACGCGATTGAAGCGGCAGGAAGTTTTGATGCGGCTGCAATTCGCGACGCGCTCGAAAAAATCGACGGGACATACGTTACGGGACATCTTTCATTCGATGAAAAGCACAATCCGGTAAAATCGGCGGTTATGCTTGAAATTGTTTCCGACGGCAACGGCGGCATTAAGTCAGTTTATAAAACGACTGTAAATCCGTAGTCCACACGATAAAACTGCAAAACAAAAAAAAGGCGCTTTCTAAACAAGCGCCTTTTCTTTTTTACTTCGTTTTCCATGTCCCCTTTTGCTGACCGGAAACCGTTTGGTATTTCCAGTACATAATTCCGCCCAAGTCGGTTATGTCGGTGTAGCCCATTTTGGAAAGTTTATACGCCGCATCCGCGCTGCGCGCTCCCGACCGGCAGTAGACAACGATTTTTGCGTTCAAGTCCGGTAATTCTTTCGGTCTTTCCGCCCGTATCGTTTCATTCGGAATGAGGATGGCTCCGGGAATATGCGCATCCGCGTACTCGGGGAGCGTTCTCACGTCCACAAGCGTTACGTTCGGATTTTCATTCAAAAGCGCAAAGCCTTCCGCCGCGCTGATTTTTTTTATTCCTGAGGCAGCGGCTCTAATTGATTTTGCCGCAGCGGAAACTGCGAAAAATCCTCCGAAAACCAGTACGGCGATAAGTAAAGTTTTTATGTTCATAAATACTCCAAGCGCGCTCGGGCGCAATTAAATTGACTGTTTGCAATGCAAGCAGAAACGGCATGACATGTTTCCGTGCTGCCGTTATTTGCGCTTCCAACGGAAGCGTATTATATAAAGATAAAAATTCGATTAAAAAAAGACAAGGCAATAAATTTCTATTTAAGGCTATAATTTTACTATGTATTTACAAAAAAGTAACGTTTTGTTATAGTTTTAACATGATAAGAGATGAAGATCGCAACGGTCGTATTTTGTACGAGGATGCTGAACATAAATTTATATGGCTTGGCGCCGGTAAGGCTGGAGAGGATACCGAGATACAGACAATGCAGTATCTTATTATCAATCACAACCGCGGCATATTGCTCGACCCGGGCGGAGTTCATATTTTTGCGCGCGTCGTTTCCGCAGTAAGCCGGTATATTTCAATAAATAATATAGATGCAATTTTTTATTCCCATCAGGATCCGGACGTTTCATCCGGCATTGCGCTGTGGATGGGCGTTACTAAAGCAAAGTTCTATATTTCTTCATTGTGGGTGCGCTTTCTCCCGCATTTCGGGATAGTCGATATATCGCGCATCATACCTATTGCAGATGAAGGAATGCCGATTCGGCTTCCGTCCGGCGATGTTTTTGAGTGCGTTCCGGCGCATTTTATGCATTCTCCCGGTCAATTCAATTTATATGATGTGCGCTCCCGTATTCTTTTTACCGGAGATATTGGAGCCGCTGTTTTTGACGGCGATGATGAAATTGTATTTGTAGAGAATTTCGCAAAACATATACCGCTTATTGAGGGATTTCATAAACGATACATGGCGTCAAATTCGATTGTGCGTAAATGGTGCGACCGCGTACGCCGCCTCAATCCCGATATACTTGCGCCCCAGCACGGCGCTCTATACAAGGGTGATGCCATCCATGAATTTCTGGATTGGCTTTCCGGCTTGCGATGCGGCGTAGATATACTCAGTTAGCGTGGTGTCTATGGATCTTAAACAGCAAGTAAGCAATTATGAAGATGTTTTAAAAAGTTTTGCCATCGGTTACAACAAAAGCGTTACCGTTTCTTCTGTAACGGCGAATTCATTTCAAATTCTTCAAGAATCAATGGATTCCGTTTGTACCGGTTTGCAGGCAATCGTGAGCGCTTTTGAAGAAATGCAGGCGACGAGCAAAACCACCGCATCTCATACCGACCAAATTGATTCCATGATGGATGAAATTCTAAAAGCGAATGACAGCTTAAAGCAGGAAATAGAAAACCGCGTTGTAGAGATTGATGAAGCTTCTAAAAACGCAACATTTCTTTCAAGTTCATTTAGGGAATTAAAAGAGCAGACAAAAAAAGTTACCGACATAACGGGAAGTATTCAAGAAGTTGTAGATAAAACCAATGTGCTTGCGATAAACGCTTCAATCGAGGCGGCTCATGCCGGTTCCTTTGGCGCGGGATTTAAAATTATTGCGAATGAAGTTCATAAACTTGCCGGACAGACAGGCGAATTTGCCAAACAGATTACCGACAGCATAAAAACTTTTGAAAGCACAGTAGAGCGCGTCAACAACCAAATGAATGAATTTACGGAACTTATTTCGCGCTTCAACGTTTCGCTTACCTCCGTATTGGAAACCTTTAAAGACAACGCGTCTTCCATCCATACGTCGGGAAAAGCGCTTTCGGAAATTACGTTTGCCGTGCGTGAAGAAGCGAACGCGCTGGCGGAAGGATTTTCCGCTCTGTCCAAAGCGAATGCGTCGGTGCGGGACACGTACACGATCTTGAACGTTATCGGCTCCATGCACGGCTATTTGGACGAACTTTTATCAACGGGAATGTAGTTTCGGTTTGCCGAAAAGATATGAAAAGCCTGCCTTTGAAGAGATGCTTCCAAAGGCAGGCTTTTTATTTTTTTTACAGTCGGTTTTAAGCCGCCCGATTGGAGATTTTCGCCGTAGAGAACAATTGGAAGAGCGGTCTTTGCATTGGAATCCGTATGGCGCTTGTCAGACAAATGTCTTGCTCTGACAACTAACGAAGCGCATGGTTTCCGCAGAAAAACAAACCCGCCCGGCTCAGGAGTTATCTCCGCAAGCCGGGCGGGTTTTCATTTTGCAGCCGGTATATCCGTATGGAGCGGTGCCGGCGCGCTTTTAAAATTTAGCGTTTTGTGTTGAATGCGCCTTTGCCGGAGTAAACGGCATGCGCGCCGAGTTCTTCTTCAATGCGGAGAAGGCGGTTGTATTTTGCAACGCGTTCGCTTCTGCTCGGTGCGCCGGTTTTTATCTGGCGCGCGTTGAGTGCAACTGCAAGGTCGGCAATCGTGGTGTCTTCCGTTTCGCCTGAGCGGTGAGAAACGACGGCGGTGTAGCCCGCTTTGTGCGCCATTCTGATCGCTTCAAGCGTTTCGGAAATCGTGCCGATTTGGTTGAGTTTGATAAGAATGGAGTTTCCGCTTCCGTTGTCGATGCCTTTTTTGAGGCGTTCCGGATTGGTAACGAATAAGTCGTCGCCGACCAACTGCACTTTACCGCCGAGTTCTTTAGTCAAAAGCTGCCAGCCTTCCCAGTCCTCTTCGTCAAGTCCGTCTTCAAGCGAGTAAATCGGATATTTATCGGTGAGCGCTTTCCAGTGCGCGACCAGTTCCGCGGATGTAAAGTTCTTTCCGCTTTTCGGCAGGTGGTATTCGCCTTTCTTTGAGCCTTTCCATTCGCTGGACGCGGCGTCCATCGCGAGGACAAAATCCGTTCCCGGTTTGTAGCCGGATTTTTCAATCGCTTCGATGATATAGCCGAACGCTTCTTCGTCGCTCTTGATGTCCGGAGCGAATCCGCCTTCGTCGCCGATTGCAGTCGAAAGTCCCTTGCTTTTGAGAATTGACGCGAGCGTGTGATAAACTTCCGTGCACCAGCGTAAGCCTTCTTTGAATGACGGCGCGCCCATCGGCATAATCATAAACTCCTGCGAGTCGATGGTGTTTGCCGCGTGTGCGCCGCCGTTGAGAATGTTCATCATCGGGACGGGGAGAATGCAGCCGTTTACGCCGCCCAAAAAGCGGTACAGCGGAATGTTTAACGCTGCAGACGCCGCGCGCGCAGAAGCGATGGACACCGCAAGAATCGCGTTGGCTCCGAGTTTTGACTTATCTTTTGTGCCGTCGGCTTTGAGCATTGCCGCGTCGATTGCGTAAATGTCGGACGCGTCCATGCCGCACAGCAGTTTATTTATTTCTCCATTGATATTTGCAACAGCCTTGCTGACGCCCTTTCCGCCGAATTTGGCTTTGTCGCCGTCACGGAGTTCAAGCGCTTCAAACTCGCCGGTTGACGCTCCGCTCGGAGCCGCCCCCAGCGCGCTGACGCCGTTTTCCAAAAAAACTTCGGCTTCTACCGTCGGGTTTCCGCGTGAGTCGATAATTTCACGTCCCACAATTTTGCTGATTTTGCATTGCATAATAAAGTCCTCCATAAAAATGTGTCTCCGCCGAAGCCCGTGCCCCGCCGGTGCGGTTTATGCTAACCAAAGGCAATAGCCCTGTTCGCGAACATTGTTGTCGAACGGGTTTAATTTACCGTTATTTTTTTTAATTAGCAAGACAGACGACTTGGGTGGAAAGTCATCTGTAGTCCCCCGTTGTGCCGACTTTTATGCAGTCGGCATTTGTTGAAGAAAGCGTCTCAATAGTGTAGTATGGCGTCAGACTATTTTTTAAGGAGCATACTATGGCGTATGTTATTGAAGCGGGCAAATGCACGAACTGCGGGACGTGTGAGCCGGAGTGTCCGGTCGGAGCGATTTCCGAATCGTCCGACAAGCGGGTGATTGAAGCGGATACGTGCATCAGCTGCGGCGCGTGCGCGGCAGTGTGTCCGACGGACGCAATCGCCTGCTAACGGGCATTGCTTGAGGAACGGCGGATTTCTTTTGAATTCCTGTCGTTTTTGGTTTTTGCGGCCGCGGGTCTGCCGACACGGACTCCGGCCGCAATTCTAAAATACCGGTATTAAAAATGAATAAAGCGAACGGAATGAAGAAAAATATGTTTTCAACTCTGGGAGTGTACGCTTCCGCTGCGGCAAAAATAGCGGCGCTTGCCTTGGTGTGCACGTTTTCCGCATTCGTTATTGTCTTTCCGCTGTGGAAATTTGCCGTTGCCGCTCCAAAAATCTACAGCGCAGTCATATTGATTTTATGCGCGGCGGCTCTTGCGTATATCTTTGTAAAAAAAGCGCGTTCAACTCCGCTCAAAACGACTTTTCGGCGCATACTCATCGCATTGGCGATTGCGGCAGGACTTGCAGCGTCCTACGTTCTTTTGCTGAACGGAATGCGTCTTTTTGCGCTTCTTGCATTCGCTGCCGCCGCGCTTTTATGCGCGCTTGTTTCCAATCTTTTGCAGGACAATGAACAGAAAAATCTGCGCTAGCGGTTTTCAAAAAATTGCTTGTGCAGTCGTCCTGCTGACTTGTGCAGTCGTCCCGTATGCCGAAAATCAAACGGACGGCGATACGTCCCTTTCAGAGACGACTGAAGAATCCCCCGTTGTCATCGATAAAACAGCCCTTCCGATTATAGAAAAATTTTCTCATAAAGATCCTGCATTTTTTGCGCTTGAGGAATTACGTGCGGCGAACGACATGGCGGCGGCGCGCGGCAAGGAACAGCGGATTGAGTTCTATGCGTACGCGCCGCAAAAAGACGACAATTTGTTTATCATTGCCAGCGCGACCGGCATTCCCTACGACACGATTGCGACGCTGAACGGCATCAGCGGCAGCAAGTCTCCGCTTGAAGGGCGGCGGCTGGTTATTCCGTCGGCGAAAGGGCTTTTTGTCTTTGCCGAGCCGGAATCGGAACTGGAAATCTTATGCGCAAAGGAGGCGGACTCAACCGAATCTGCCGCCGGAACGTTCAGCATAGACGGCAGGGAAACGCGTTTTTTTTTAGGCAGGCGGTTTACGTCGACGCAGCGGGCGTTTTTTTTGGATTCGTCGATTCGCATGCCGCTTAAAAAAGCGGTCGTCTCCAGCGCATTCGGATACCGCGTTAGTCCCGTGTACGGCCGCTGGAAATTCCACAAGGGAATTGACCTTGCAGCCCCCGAAGGCGAGCCGGTTTTTGCCTGCAAGAGCGGAACGGTGAGCCTGTGCGTGCACGGCAACGCGATTTTCGGCAACTACATTGTCATAAATCACGGCGGCGGCATGACGAGCACCTACGCCCATCTTTCGCAAATCAGAGTGAAAAAAGGCGACTCGGTAAACGGCGGCGCAATCATCGGCAACGTCGGCAAAACGGGCGCAGCGACGGGAAGCCACTTGCATTTTGAAATCCGCTTGAACGGCGCCGCCCAAGACCCCGCCAAACTCCTCCCGCTGGATTGACGCGGACTGCGTAAACGGTGTTTGAAAACGTCTACTGGTCTTGCAGTCCGCCCCGCTTTGCCTAGCGGCAAAGCGGTTGTGGTGTTTAAGGGGGAGCGTAATTTTGTAATTGCCATGCTGTTTCGTATACGCAACGCCGCTGTTGGGACAAACATCGTTTTCCGCGAGTTTTGCCGTTAGGCAAAATCTCGTGCCGGCGGCGCACCGTTAAGTCTTTCAAACTCCTTCCTCTGCCGCCGGCAGCTGTCCTGCTCCGCTTTGCCTGACGGCAAACCGGTTGAGGGGTTTGAGGGAGCGGTGTTGCGTGTTTGGCGTACTTTCCTGTCAGCCTTTCCTGAGACGGAGTGGCGGCTGTCTGGAGTTCGCAGCGGTTGGCGATTGCCGTACTGCTTCATATATGCAACGCCGAGTTCCGGTCAAACATCATTTCCCGCGAGTTTTGCCAACAGGCAAAACTGGTGAGGACGGTAACTCCGTTATGTCTTCAAACACAGTTCTCCGCCGTCCGCAAAAACTGGGTAGGGCGGTAACTCCATTATAACTTTTAAAATGGGTTTTCACCGCCCGATGTTCTTCGCCGCCGGCAGCCGCCTCATACGCATAAAGTCCCCCGTTGCCTCTGCCGATGTTGTGTGTGGAGATATGTTTTTCATATCGACGAAGTGCGTTGGAATGCGTAAGGCGGTTTTGCGCACATTTTGTTTGGATAAAGGCGGCGAAGACCGCTTTTTTACGTTTTTAGAGGTGCTTATTTATGAAAAGACTTTTTTTGTGCGTTTCGGCGGCGGTGCTGGCTGCCCGTTTATTCGCGTATAATCCGCCGGCGGGAGGGCAGACTATGCCTGCGCTTTCAAGCCCCGTGCAGCTTACGTCCGCTTCCTCGGCGGCCGGCGGCGCAATTTTTTATCCCGGCCCGTATTCAATCGCGTTTAACCCCGCGCTCACCGCTTTGGAGCAGCGCATTACGCTTGACGCAGGATTTTCAGTCCTTGCGGCGAACAATTTTAATTCCGCCATGCAGATCGGCATTCTCATTCCGACCAAGCGCTTTGTCGCAAGCGGACTTTTGCAGGGAGTCTTCCTCAATTCAAAGAAAATCGACTTGGACAATTCCGTGAACTTCAAGGCGGGACTTTCAAAAGAAGTCGCGGCGAATATCAGCGTCGGCTTTAACGTGAGCGCGGGCGCAATCTGGGGCAGCGATTCCGACTGGCTTTTAAACGGAGATGTCGGACTTCTCTACCGCAAAGAAGTTTTGAGTTTTATGAAAGACTTCCGCGTCGGCTTTTCCATTTTGAATCTCGGAAAGACCTTCGGCGGGAAGGAACTCAGAGGCATTCGAGACCGGAATGAAGACGAGATACGGCACACGACGGACGCGTTTCCAAGCCTTGCGACAGTGCGCGCGGGCGTCGGAACCTTGTTTTTCAGCAACGACTTCTTCAAAGTCGGCATGTCGCTCGACCTTACGACGCAGGCGTTCCAAAACGGCGTTCTCGACATGGGATTTCAGTTCGGCGTGAAGGACATGGTTTTCTTCTCAGTCGCGGAAAGCATTGATATTCGCGAGTCCCTTGAAGGGTACGAAAACTTTATGCCCGCTATCGGCGTGGGCGTCAAATTCAACTTTAGGGCGAAGAATAATGAGTATTTGAAAAAACACAGTTGGGAAGAAAGCGAAATGCTTGCCGCGGCGGCATGGCAGCAGCGGTACGGCGCGATTCAAGCGGTGTCGGCGGGCGCGGTTATAAAACTGGGGCTGAAGGATAAAGATCCGCCGGCTATCACAATTTGGAATGGAGATGAGTAGGAGCCGTTTATGAAAAAGACTTTTGCAGTATGGATTGCGGGCGCGGTTTTGCTTGCACTGCCGTTCGCTTTGTCCGCGGAGAGAAAGGAAAAATATATTTCGCCGAACAACGACGGCGTTCAAGACGAGTTGGCAATTCCGCTTAAAATAAAGGACAAGCGGCTTATAACGTCGTGGCAGTTGGTTATCAAAAATAAAGACGGGACTGTAGTCCGCACGATTGGAAATAAAGTCGCATTGCCGACGAAGTTAACGTTCAAGCAGTTTTTCAAACAACTTGCCGCGCCCAAGACCGGCGTTGAAGTCCCCGAAAAGGTGATTTGGAACGGCGTTATGGATAACGGCGAATACGCGCCCGACGGAACGTATTATTACTATTTTGAAGCGTCGGACGATAACGGCAACACCGGCAAGACCGACGAATACGCGGTTGTCGTCGATACGGTTGCGCCGGAAGCAAATATTACGTCTCCGTCCGACAAAGTTTTCGGCGAGGGTGCGAAAACCGAGTTTAGAATCGGGCAGACGGGCTCCCCTGAGGACTTGTGGACAGGCGTTTTTAAAGACAGTGCCGGAAAGGCGGTGCGGACGTTTACGTGGAAGGACGGCTCCCCTGCCGAACTTCGCTGGAACGGCACCGACGATGCGGGCATTATCGTGCAGGACGGCGTTTATTCGTATGAACTTTCCGCGCGCGATAGAGCCGGCAACGTGTCGTCTCCGTATTCCGTGCCGAACATCATTTATTCTGCGGAAAAGCCCGTTACGAACATCATGATTGCAGGCGACCGCTATTTTTCTCCCGGCACGGACAGCAAACAGTCGACAATCGTTTTTTCAATCGACATTCCCATTCCCTCTCCTGCGACGGGCAATAAATTGACTTCGTGGTCGGTTTCGATAATCGACGGCACAGGCAAAGTCTACCGGACGTACAATCAGTCAAAACAGGGAAATCCGCCTGAGACAATCGTTTTTGACGGCAAAGACGAAAAAGGCGCGCTTTTGCCGGAAGGACGCTATCAAGCGGAAGTTGCGGCGGCGTACATGAACGGTTACGAACCGGCAAAAATCCGATCGCCTGAGTTTGCGCTGGATACGACAAAGCCTGCGGCGAAAATCGGCGTGGGAGAAAAGGAATTCGGCGGCGCGGAAAAACCGCTTCAAACCTTTGACATTTCTTCTTTGACGGAAGGAAAGGTTGCGGAAATTCTCGACTGGAAAGGCCGCATTTTTGACGCTGCAAATCCGTCAAAGACCGTCAAGGAATTCGACTTTGGGCAGCAGCTTCCGGCTTCCGTGCAATGGAACGGTTCGGCGGATGACGGCAAAGTCGCTCCGAACGGTAATTACCAATTTGAATTGACGGCAACCGACCGTGCCGGAAACACGGGCGTTAGTTCCGCCGCCGCTTTTACGCTCAATACGGCGGACGCAAAAATAATTTTGTCCGCAAACGAACAGGCGTTCAGTCCTAACGGCGACAGGGTGAAGGATGTGATAACGTTTACGCCTCAACTTTTGGACGCGGGCGAACTTGCGTCTTACGAGTTTGAGATAGATAACGCTGCCGGAACAAGCGTGTACGCCGTCAAGGCGGCGGGTAAAATGCCTGCAAGTTTCCAATGGAACGGCAAAACCGACTCAGGCGCGCTTGCTCCCGACGGCGTTTATCGCGCGCAGGTGCGGGTTTCAACGCAAAGCGGATCCAACGCGGCGTCGGCTCCGGTACCGGTTACGCTTGACGTAACGGCTCCTTCCGTTGCCGCTTCAACTGCGTGGACGACGTTCTCGCCCGACGGCGACGGCGTGCAGGACGTCATTTCCGTAAAGACGGAGAAATGCTCGGAAGAAACGCTCTGGACGGCGGAAGTTAAAGACTCCTCCGGCAAGACCGTCAAAAAATACGCGTGGAACGGCGTTATCGCCAAAGATGCAAAAGGCGCATTCGACTGGAACGGCGCAACCGACACCGGCAGTAAAGCGAAAGACGGCGTTTACAGCATCGTTATTTCGTCGGAAGACGCGGCGGGAAACGCGTTCAGCACGACGATTGCCAACGTAACGCTTGACGGGCGCGAAACAAAGGCGTTCGTAACGGCGGAACATGAAGGCATTTCCCCGAACGGCGACAAAAATCTTGACGCGCAGACCTTTACAGTCCGCACAACCGTTCCCGACGGCATTCAGTCGTGGTCGTTCGACGTGAAAGACGAAAACGGAAAATCCGTGCGGAACTGGTCGGGAAAAGAAAATTCTGCGATTCCTTCAACGTTTGTGTGGGACGGCATGAACGCGTCCGGCAAGTCTGCGGAAGGCACGTTCTTCGGCGCGCTGCAAATCGTTTACAAAAAGGGAAACAAAGTGAATGCCGTTTCCGCGCCGTTTGTGTGCTCGGCGACGCCGCCCGTGCTCGATGTGCAGACGACGCCCAAATATTTCAGTCCCGATAACGACGGCGCTGACGACGATTTATTCATTCGGCTCAAAGGCGAAACAAAGGCGTTCATCAAGACTTGGTCGTTCGTCATTGACGATCCGAAAGGCAGACCGTTCTGGAAAGTCTCCGGTAAGAATTCGATTACGGAGCGCATGACGTGGGACGGCTTGAGCAATACGCAAAAGGACGCAAGAGGCAGGGCGGAGCGCGTACAGTCGGCGACGGACTATCCGTATACGTTTACCGTTACCGATTCGCTTGGCATGACGAGCGTCAAAACCGGCATTATCGCAATCGATATTCTCGTTATCCGCGACGGCAATGTGCTCAAGATGGCAGTTCCTTCTATTATATTCCGCAGCGACGCGGCTGACTTTAAGACAGCTGCCGAAGTGAAAAACGGACTGAAGGCGGATGTTGCGGCGAAAAACGCGGCGGTGCTCAACCGCATTGCCGAAGTTTTGAAGAAGTTTAAGGAATATAACGTTACCGTTGTCGGACACGCGAACCGCGTAACGGATAATCCGGCTGAGGAGACGGAAAACAATCCTTCTGCGTGGGGACCGGCGTTGATTCCGCTTTCAAAAGAGCGCGCGGAATTTGTCAAAGCGTATTTGACCAAGCACGGCGTCAGCGCTTCCCGCTTGATGACGGACGGCAAAGGCGGAACGGAACTTGTCGCCGACTACAAAGACAAAGATAACAACTGGAAAAACCGCCGCGTTGAGTTTATTCTAAATAAGTAGACTTGCTTGACGATTTTGTTGTTGAACGGGTTCAGCGGCAAAAGATAACGGCGGATATTGACATTGCGTTCGATATCCGCTAATATCCCGCACATATCCGAAAGGATAACGGTTGCTTAGCTCAGCTGGTAGAGCAATGGACTGTTAATCCATGTGTCGCAGGTTCAAAACCTGCAGCAGCCGCGTAGGACTTGGTAAATCCAAGTCCTTTTTTATTTTAACGTGTCTATTTTCCATTCGATTTTGCTTGTCGGCTTCGTGCAGTTGTGCTTCTGTGAAAGCAGAACAGATATTTTTATAAAAATATGTTATATTTGCCGTTCAAGATGCGTGCGGAGAAAATCCGTTTTATCATAAGAGAACACTAATTGCACACGGAATACGCGGCGTTTTCCCGCCGTCTTTGAAGTCTTTTACGGAGGAACGAATGAAAAAATTGTACCGTTTTTTTGCCGTTGCGAGCGCAGCGGCATTCATTGTGTTTGCGGGCTGTCAAAACTCTCTTTCGGACAGCGGCGGAGGCGGCGCGGAAGGGACAAAGTCCGGTTACGGCAGGCTGACTGTAAAAGCCGGCGGTATGACGGAAGAGGCGTCTGCCGCGCTGGAAGGATGTTCGATAAGCGTCAGCGGCGTCGGCATGGAGGACATTCTTATATCGGACGCAGCGGGACTTTCCGGCGGCGTTACAGTGGAGCGCATCCCTGCCGGTAAAAACCGCGTCGTCAGCGTCCGCGCAAAAAAGACGATTAAAAGCGTGCTCGCAAACCTCGACGGCGTCGCCCTGCGCGCGGTTGCCGATATCAACGACGACGAAACAAGGTCTGTAACGATAGACTTGGCTTCATCCGCCGTCGGCAGCGTGTTTTACGAACTTGTAAAGTCCGGCTGCGATGTGTCTTCGCTGAGCGCGGACACGGTGAAATCCCGTCTGCCTTCCGGCGTAAAAGCGGGATTGGTAAACGCAAAAGCCCTTGCGGAAGACATTAAAAACGGCGTTTCTCGTCCGGCGGCGGAATATACATTGAACGGCGGCGCGGTAACGTTCACGCCCAATTCCACGCTTTCTGACGCGCAGATACACGTGAACGACGGCGCATCGGCAGCGCTCAACGGCATGACCTCCGGCAGTCAGGCGTCGATTACGGGCGTCGCTCCCGGCACGTGGACTTTTTACATCATTCAGCACGGTTCAATCCTCTATGAAAAGCAAGTTACGGTCGCCGAGGGACAGACTGCGGACTTGGGAAGCATTACGCTGAAAACGCCTGCGCCCCGTCTTGAAAATGCGGACGGCTCCGCGCTCACTTACTACGGACTTTCCGCAGGCGAACGTAAAACCGTGTACTTAAATTGCCGCACCGTTGACGGCGAAACGCCGCTTGACGCGGAGATTTACTACACGCTGGACGGCAGCGCGCCGAGTTCCTCAAGCGCAAAATATACGGCGGCGGGAATTGAAGTCGTCATAGGCACTAAGTTAAAAGCGTTTGCAGTCAAAACCGGTCTGCAGGCGTCCGAAGTCGTCTCGTACGAGTTTGTTCCGGCGGAGTTGGGAAAAATGCATCCTGCAAGCGGCGCGTTTAGTCCCGTCGGCGAGGGGAATTGGAAAAACGAACATTGGGCGTTGGGAGCGCATATTGCAGGCGGAGAGACGACGTTCGCGCTGTATTCCAAAAACGCGGAAAAAATTCTCCTTGAAATATATGAAGACGCGTACGGCAAAGAGGCGAAGTACGATTATTGGCTTGCCAAAGGCAGCGACGACGTTTGGCGCGCAAAATTAAAGTCGGCACCTAAAGGTACGATATACGCATTCCGCTGCTGGGGGGCGAACTGGGCGTTCACTGCCGACTGGAAGCGCGGCGGAAGCGGCGCGGGATTTATAAGCGACGTTGACGACGCAGGAAACCGCTTTAATCCGAACAAAGTGCTGTTCGATCCGTATGCGCGTGAAATGACGCACGATAAATCGAATCCGGCGGCTCTCGGAAGTAAAAACGGCGGTATGTACGGCACGGGCGGCGAACAATTCGACGGAGCGGCGCGGCGCAATTTTGACACCGGCAAATACGCGCCCAAAGCGTATATAATAGAAGATTCTACATCGTTCGGAAGCAAACCGCAAATTCCGCAGGAAAAAGCGATAATTTACGAAGCGCACGCGCGCGGACTTACAAGGCACCCGTCGACCGCCAATCTTACAACGATTTTAAACGGAATAGACGGCTTTGACGCGGTTGTCAACGTCCCCGAACATTTACGCGGAACGTACGCGGGCGCGGCGATGATGGCTCCGTACTTAAAGGCGCTCGGAGTCAACACGATTGAACTTTTGCCCGTCCATGAACTTGATAACGACGCCAATCCCGACGATAAGGCGGGCGGAAACTACTGGGGCTATATGACCTACGGCTTTTTCGCTCCCGACCGCCGTTATTCAAGCGATAAAAGCGCAGGCGGTCCCACAAAAGAGTTTAAGGAGATGGTAAAAGCGTTCCACGACGCGGGAATGGAAGTTTACCTCGACGTCGTATTCAATCACACCGGAGAAGGCGGCGTGTGGAGCGCGGCGGGCGACACGGCGGAGTTGACGTTTATGCGCGGCATCGACAACGGCGTTTATTACAGTCTGACTGCCGATAAAAAATTCTATTGGGAAAGCACCGGCTGCGGCAACAATATGCAGTGCGATAATCCCGTTGTGCGTTCATTCATTTTGGATTCCCTTAAATATTGGATTGTCGAAATGGGCGTTGACGGCTTCCGTTTTGATCTTGCGACCGTCTTGGGACGCGAAAAGGGAAGCGGCGGCAACTGGGACTACAATAAAGATTCCGAAACGCTTAAACAAATTGTTGCGCTGGGACAAGCGCACAACGTAGAAATGATTGCCGAAAGTTGGGACACCGGCATCAATTCGTATCAAGTGGGGAATTTTCCGGCAGGCTGGGGCGGCTGGAACGGACGTTATAGAGATGTCATCCGCTCGTATATCGGAACGGGAAACCGCAGCGTTGGCGGCAAAGGCAACGTAAACGACTTTATCAACGGCGACTACAACAACTTCAACAAGGAAGGCGGACCGCACAAGTCGGTGAACTTTATCGTTGCGCACGACGGCTTTACGCTTGCAGACTTGTGCAGTTATGCGGGCGCCGGCAACGCGCAAAATAAAAACCTGCATTGGCCGTTCGGGCCGAGCGACGGCGGAGACGGCGACAATAATTCTCTCGGATTCGGGACGGAACAAAAAGACAAGCGGCAGGCGGCGCGTAACTATATCGCCGTCCAGATGATGAGCCGCGGCGTTCCGATGATTGTCTGGGGAGACGAGTTCGGGCGTACGCAAAACGGTAACAACAATCCATATAACATCGACAGCGTAGCAACATGGAGCAATTACGCCATGATAAACACTGCGTCGCCGCATCTCATTCCGACCGACGGGACGGGCAGCGCGTATCACAACAACTTCGGCGCTTTTAACAACGGCAAAAACCGGAACGGCAATTTTGAATTCGCCAAGTACATGATGAATTTGCGCTCAGGCGAACCGGCATTAAATCAAGCGGACTATACGGTTTCATACGACTTCAAAAAAGAAGACGGGACTTCCAGCCTGTCCGAGAGCGACAAATGCGTTCGGCTGCACATAAAAGGCAGCGCGGTCTCAGGCGGCAGCGACTACCTCGTGTTTATGAACATGCACACGGCGAGCGTGAACTTTACGATTCCCGCGGCAGAAAGCGGATACAAGTGGGTGCGGCTTGCGGACACGGCGCATTGGGCGGAAAAGGACTTCAACTGCTGGACGCTCGACAAAGTTACTGCGTGTACCGGCTCTTACGGCGTCAATCCGTGGTCTATCGTCATCTTAAAGCGCGCGGCGGAGTCCTCTCTGCCGGAACCGGTTGCTTCTCCCGTCATCAGCGGAACGACGCCGTTTTCATCAAGCGCGACCGTAACGATTACGTGCGCAACAAGCGGCGCGGAAATTCACTATACGACGGACGGAAGCGAACCGACGGCATCCAGTCAAAAATATACAGCGCCGTTTACGCTCAGCGACACGAAGACCGTCAAAGCGATTGCGATGAAGAATGGCTTTATGTCCGGCATCGTGTCAAAAACTTTTGTAAAAGGCACTGTCGCAGAAGTTCCCAAAAGCGGCGTTATGATTCAAGTGTTTAACTGGGCAAGCGCACCGAGAGAAAATACTTCACAGCATAACAAATGGTACGAGGTCGTAAAAGACCGTTCTGTCGACATTAAAGATACGTTTGCCTACGCATGGTTTCCGCCGCCCGGCAAATGTTCATCGGATTCCCCTGAAGGCTATGCTCCGACAGAATTGAATGACTTGAATAATTATTATGGAACGAAAGAGGAGTTAAAAGCAGCGATAACGGCGTTAAGTCCGTGCAAGGCGGTTGCGGACATTGTTGTAAATCACCGCGGCGGCACAACTTCGTGGGGAGACTTTACAAATCCTCAGTGGGGTGAAAACTATTATGCCATCTGTTCCGACGACGAGGGATTTACTGCTTCAGGGGCTGATCCTATGCACAATTCTCCAAAACGCGGCGCTCCTGACACGGGAGAAAAATATTCTGCGTCCCGCGACCTTGATCACACAAATCCTGTCGTTCAGCAAGGTATTACGGACTGGATGAATACTGTTTTAAGACCTGCAGGATTTTACGGCTGGCGGTATGACTTTGTAAAAGGTTACGGCGGTAAATATGTCGGACAATATAATAGAGATTCGCTTGCTGAATTCTCCGTAGGAGAGTATTGGCCTACCGTCGGATTTAATGCATCCAATCCCAGCGAATGGGGCAATACGATAAAAAATTGGGTTCAAAGCACGGAACAAGACGGCGGTACCCGTTCCCGCGCATTTGATTTTACACTCAAGGGAATTATGAACACGGTCTTCGGCTATGGAGACGCTTCGCACTTGACGAATAAAGATATTGCAAATTCCAACTACGGTTTGCTTGCTGACATAGCAAGTCTTATGCAAAGTCAACCGAAAGATGCGGTAACATTTGTTGACAATCACGATACGGGCTCTACGCAGAAGCATTGGTTCCTTGACCCTGACGATGTGGGAACGGCTTACGCATTTATTTTGACGCATCCCGGTTTCCCCTGTGTTGCGTGGCAGCATTATTTTACGGCGGAGCAAAGCGATCATGCAGGAGATACGCAGTATATCGGCGGTGCGACGGTTTCCGGCACGGACAACACATATCGGCAGCATATCGACTATCTTATAAATCTCCGCAAAACCTGTGGAATAGGATATGACAGTTATTTAGAAGTGCTGAAAGCCGGAAACTCCGTATACGCTGCAAAAATTACCGGCACAAGCGGAGAATTGACGGTCGTCATTGGTACGAACGGCGTATACGGTCCTTCCGGTGAGGGTTACGATAATAAACACGCTGTTTACGGCGGAACAAATTTTACGATTTGGCAAAAAGATACAGACGGTGAATACGGCAAGGGGACTGCAAAAAATTACACCGTTACCAATATGCCTGATTGGTGGGGAAATCAAAACGCCGTTCAGTATGTGTGGATTTACGGCGGAACTTCCGGCGAGCACTGGATAAAAGCAAGCCTTGATTCTTCTACGCATACTTTATCCTTTACTACCGCATGGAATTTTACCAAGTTGATTACAGTGAGAATGGATCCTGCGAAAAATCCGCCTGATTGGAATGCGCAATGGAATCAATCTCAAGACCTTCCGATCAGCGGCAATACTGCAGTATTTGTTCAAAAACCTTAAAGCCGTAGGATTATGAAGACTGAATAAAAAACGCCGCGCGGATATCTGCGCGGCGTTTTTATACTACGTAAACGGCTTTCGGACTGCGTTGACTTCTCTGCACATTGCTTTGAAGTCGGGGTGCGCTTGTCCAGTCGAGTCGGTTTGTCGTCTATTGTGTGGGGAACAGTTTTTTGAATTCCTCCAAAACTTGTGCGGTCGGGATGGCGGCGTCTACGTCGGACAGTTTGCCGCGCGTGCGGTAAAAGTCGATGAGCGGCTCGGTCTGTTCGCGGTAGACGTTCATGCGGTTTGCGATGGCGTCTTGTTTGTCGTCGTCGCGCTGGAAGAGTTCGCCGCCGCAGTTATCGCATACGCCTTCCTGCTTCGGCGGGAGCGTTTTGATATTGAAATTGCCGCCGCATTTTTTGCAGACGCGGCGCGTGCTTAAGCGGTCGATCACCGTTTCGTCCGCAATTTTAAAATTGACGACCGCAACGTTATCGCAAAGCTTTGTAAACGCTTCCGCCTGCGGAATAGTGCGCGGAAATCCGTCGAGAATAAATCCGTTTTTCGTGTCCGGCTGCGAAATTCTGTCCTGCACGAGTTCGCAGGTAATTTCGTCACTGACCAGCGCGCCGGAGTCGATAATCGCTTTGACTTTGACGCCGAGCGGCGTTTGGTTTTTGATTGCCGCACGGAAAATATCTCCCGTCGATATATGCGGGATTTTGTACGCCTCCGCAACTTTTACGGCAAGCGAGCCCTTTCCCGCTCCTGGCGGTCCTAAAAAAATAAAATTCATGGATTACTCCTTTTTCGTAGTTTGAATATAAAAATATTTTACATCGAAAAATCTCAATCCGCAACGAAAGAATGTCGGGCGGATGTTATTCGATTTGAATGATAATGACTTTTGTTACGCCCCGGTTTAGATGAGGCGAAACAGGTTTTTAGTGTATTTTGCAGTTGTAAAAGTTTTTACAGGTTGTACTCCATCGCAAAAAATGAGAAAATGTTGCATTTAGTTTGAGAATTTTGTGTGTTTTTCCGTGTTT